>CASEOD010000090.1 GCA_949289445.1 uncultured Eubacteriales bacterium | reverse complement strand
CTTTCGCAGTAAGTGTCAGCTTTCCCATATCGTCCTGCACAATCTTTTCGACCGTCTCCTGAGAGGGGTAATACTTCTCCGGTCTGTCTGTCCGGATAACTCCTGTGCATTTTTCTGTCTTCAGCAGACGCGCCCGGGTATAGACAAGCTCTTCCTCTACAGTAAAGTCCTTTTCTTCACAAAATGCTTTCCGGATCTCTGCTTCCGCCTCTGTCCTGCCATAAAGTGAACTGAAACGCCGGATTCCGCTCTCATCTGTATAGGTAATCCGCTCAAACACCTGCTTTAAGGCCGTCTCCTGTTCCTTCAGCTGCTCCATGGACACATAACCGAAAGAAGACTTGACAATCCAGGAAAGCCACGGCAGAAAAACAGCAGGTTCTGTCCCTCTTTCCCGATAAATCACTTCTGTCTTTACAGGCTCCATATCTGCCAGCTCTGCGGTTTTTACCACATTGCCCCGCTTTTCCCGGACAGCGCATGCTCTGATTTTTTCTCCGATATCCGTTGATTTCTCTGCAGTATACTCTTTAAAATGCACCTGCATCTGATAATAATCCAGCTCCGGCAGTTTCAGATACTCCGTGCGGTCGTACCGCTTCAGCTCCGGCCGGTAATTATCCAGATTGCTGAATTCCTTCAGAGAAATATGCTGTTCTCTCAGAAGCTGGGCATTGAGTTTTCTGGCATTCCCTTCATTCAGATAAATCAGCGCCGTTTCCCGCCGGTCCTTTATAACCTGTCTCAGGCAGCGGCAGGAGGTCTGAAGACCCATATTGCGCGGGCAGTCTCCCTCCTGGGACAAAATAATTCAGGTCAGACTCCGGCAGTCCCATCCTTCTTTTCCGATCTGTACCAGAAGTACCACCCGAATGCGGGAATCCGTCTGATCCAGCGTATCAAAGTTCATCTGGCTGTCCGTTCCCCGGGGATATTTTCTGTTCCCTTTATGAAATTTCAGAACCGCGTCCGCAGGGATATCATAATCCTCCAGAATCCGCAGAACCAGAGGATATACCAGCTCCTCGCACTTTTCAATGGAACCGCAGTATATTCCCAGCTTCGCTGTCAGGCCGTTTTCATAAACCGTATCTTTATATATATTAAAAAACTCCCGCACCCCTTCTTCTATAATCACTTCACTGTCAGGAGAATCCGATATCCTCACCGCCGGCCTTTTCAGAAAGTTTCCGACCGCCTGAGCCAGAGGATAATAATACACCACATTTGTAATTTCCGAAGAAGCCACAGAAAGATCTTTTCCCGCCGGAATTTTCTCTGCTTTTTCCAGATACGGCGTACCGGAAAATCCCACCACAGAATTCAGCGTACAGTTTTCCGCCCATCGGTTAATCACCGCTCTCAGCTTAATCTCCTCTTTCACCGCATGGTGGACTTCATCTATAAAAACAGAGAGCGCCGGAAGCTTGCCGATCAGGTTTCTCAGTTCATTGGCCTGCCGGTCTCTTTCATCCATATCATCATCCAGAATGGACATCTGCCCTTTCTTCTCCTGTATGCGGTCCAGAATCACTTTCTCTGCGTTTGTCACGGCCACAAGCCCGAACAGATCCGACAGAGGCTGATGGGAGGCAATTTTCTGCACATTGGGATTTCTCGTCTTATTCGACTTTCTGCCCGTCCTGCTCTGATCCAGCACTTCAAAAATGATCTTCCGCTTTATCTCTCCTGCAGCCGGTTCCGGCAGTACCCATGCAGAATCGAATTTCTGAATTGTCTTCAGACTGGGAACTACAGATGACTTCAGGCCTGACGGCGCAAAAATAATGAAATTATGGGCAAATGCAGGATTGTCCGGTTCATTGCAGGCAAAATAAAGTTCCAGATAAATAAAGGCTGCCATAAGCCAGGTTTTTCCTGAGCCCATGGGAAGACTGAAAAGATACTCTGTATATGTCACCCCGTAAAAGGCATCCCGGAAAAACTGCCGGCAGTTCACCTGTTCCGGCGCGCGGGACAACTGTTCTTTCAGAGCAGGAGACACCTGCTCTCCGCTGTCATTTTCCAGAGACGCATATTCATAAAGCGCCGCCGCCGCAGGATCGGATTCCATATATTTCCGTACATCCGAAGGAAGGGGAAGCTCTTCCAGATTCAGATTATTAAATGCTCCGCAGCAAAAAAGAGCGGCCAGAGATCTGTTCTCACAGCCGGTTTTGAGAAATAAATATGTCTTTATTGCTTCAACCTGGGGACCCCTCAGCTGTCCCTTCTGAATAATGTACTCTATTACAGGCCCTGCCGTGCAGTCCGGGGAAGCGAACCATCTGTCTCTGGCCTCTGTTATCATCCTGTAAAACATCAGGAAAACCTCCTGTATCAAATATGCCCTGTCAATTTCCGTGATACGCTTATTATCTATTTATGATGTAAAAATGTCAATAGCTTTCCATTGTGTCTCATTTTTACAACCGATCAGAATAACCGGATTATGTAAAATCTATAGAACAGTGCAGAAATTGAGACAAACCAAAGGAAAGGACGATTAAAAATGCCCAAGCCACGCAAAAATACAGGGGAGAAAAATCTGATCAGCGCAAACCTGATCGAGCTGAGGAAAAAGCGCAATTATTCCCAGCGGCTTCTTGCATATCAGCTTCAGTTAAGGGGCTATGATATGGATAAAAATGTCATCACAAGAATTGAAACGAATAAAAGATATGTCACCGACATTGAACTGAAGGCATTCTGTGAAGTTCTGAATGTCACTTACGATGAACTGATTGACGGAAAACGTCCGTAGCTTTCCGGAATTCTATTCTCAGAACACAGAAACAGCATACGGCGGCCGTACATATGTACAGCCGCCGCATATTATCTGCGTCATCAGGATATTTCCTGTTTTCACGCCTTTACTCATTCTGCGCATCTGCCGCGGAGCCGAGTGTTATACTCAGGGTCTGCTCCTGATACTCTCCATTATCTGCACGCTGAACTGTCAGATCTACTGTTTCGCCTGCCGCGTAGTACTCCAGCACATCCTGCAGCTGCTCCATATTGCTGATGCTGCGTCCGTCCAGCTCTGTCAGAATATCACCCTTTTTCACGCCTGCCTCATCGGCCGGTCCGTTTTCCACTACTTCTGAAACTACAACTCCCGACGGTATTCCGTACAGTTCTGTAACTTCCGATGAAACATCCTGGCCTGCGATTCCAAGATAGGACGCCTGACTTGCATCCACCTTTTCTCTTGTAGTCAGATTCATCAGCTGCTTCAGGCTTGTCTCCGCCTTATCAATCGGAATTGCAAATCCGATATTATCTACCGATGTACCTGTTGAACTGGAAGCTGTTTTGGCTTCATTTATACCGATCAGTTCCCCGTTCATGTTCAGAAGAGCGCCGCCGCTGTTGCCTTCATTAATCGCCGCGTCTGTCTGGATCAGTCCGGTGGAATTGATTGTTGTACCGTTCTGGTCAGTCAGGGTCAGATCACGGTCAAGGGCGCTGACATATCCGCTTGTCACAGACTGTCCGTAACCCAGGGCATTTCCGATTGCCACGACCTGATCGCCCAGCTGAAGCTCATCGGAATCTCCTACAGTAGCAATTTTTATCTGATTCATCGTATCCTCCGGAATATCGGAAAGTTTTACTGCTACAACGGCAAGATCATTTTCGACATCCGTACCTTTGATCTCGCCGGCCACGCTTTCCTCGTCAATAAAGCCTACTGAAAGACTGGTGGCGCCCTCCACCACATGATTGTTGGTAGCGATCAGAAGCTCTGAGTCATTCTTGCCTACAATAACTCCTGTTCCCGCTCCTTCAACCTTGTACTGCTGGGTTCCTCCGAAGAAACTTCTCATCTCTTCAACAGACATTGTGGAAATTGTCACTACAGACGGCATGGCGTTTTTCGCCACTTCTGCCACCGTACCCGTCTGACTGCCGGCAGATGAGCCGGTATTCGAATCACTGCCTGTTGTCTGCGTCTGGCTGATCTTATCTGCTGCATCTGCTCTTTCTTCCAGATAACTTCCTGCAGCATTTACTCCGACCATGGTGCCCCCGGCAACCAGTCCGAACACAAGGGCCATAGCCACAACGCCCGCCCATTTCTTTCCTGCAGTAACAGGTTTCTTCTCCCTGGATTTCTTTTCCTCTTTCTGATTAAGCGGCTCATATTCAAACCGCGTTTCATTCTCAAATCTGTTTTCTCCATTTTCATTGAACTGTTCACCCATAACTCTGTACCTCTTTTCCTTTCAAAACCTTTTCGGTTTTTATTTCCTTTTTCAGTTCTCAAAATAGATTTGAATTGTGACGGAATTATGAAGAAAAGTCAAAGAAAATGTGATTCTTTTCTGTCGTTTTTATTTCCCTTTTTTCAGTTTCAGATGCCATGCGCAGATCACAGATACCAGCGGCACAGTGAGTATTACCCCCATTGTAGACGCAATGCCCTGGATCACTTCGATTCCGATGGAATACATATTGGCGATCTGTCTTGCCGAATAATTATATACATACATAAATACCAGTGTATTTATGGAGCTTCCGGTAAATGCAAGGATCAGTGTATTGGACATGGTTCCCATCATATCCTTGCCCACCCGGATTCCTGAGGTAAACAGTTCTTTCCTGCTCAGATCCGGATTCCGGTAATGAATCTCATTGATGGTAGACGCCACCGACATTGCTACATCCATTACTGCTCCCAGCGTTGAAATCAGGATACCGGCATAGAGCAGTTCTCCGATCCTTACATTGGTCATCTGTCCTACATATTCCAGCTGTTCGATATCCGAAACATTATACCCCGAAATCTGTGTCAGCCTTCCGAACAGCACCGCAAGGATGCCGGAAATTCCCACTCCTGCCACTGTGCCCACCATAGCGGTAACGCTTTTGCTGGATATTCCCCCGATCAGATACATGGTCACGAAAGTAGTCAGCACCGCGACCAGAACAGCCGCGAAAATGGGGGAAATTCCACGATAAATCATAGGAAGAAACAGAAATACAATACATACAAACGTAAAGACAAGGGCCACGGCGGAATTAAAGCCCTGTTTGCCTCCGATTATGCACAGTGTAATCAAGAACAGAAGTACGATGGCATACAGCATCCAGGTACGGTCGTAGCTGTAGACTGTAACATAGAGAGAGTCATCACTTTCGTTTACCTCAGCAATGACTCTCATTCCCGGTTCACAGTGCGCCCCGTAAAGATAACTTGACGAGCTCACTGCTTCCACTGTATTTCCTTTATAATCTCCGCTTAAAAGCTCCAGAGTAACGACCTGATTGCCGATCTGATTGCCGGACTCTGTCTCATTATCCTGCAGGATTTCCACGACCCTGGCCTTCTCAAATGTCTTTCCTTCGGTGTCATAAAGACCGACCCGTTCAATCTGATTATATTGATACAGAAATACTGCAAATACGATCGTAATCAGCAGGATAATAATATGTCTTTTATGCTTTCTGATCTGCTGCATCTCAGCTTCTCTTTCTCCGGATATAAATTGTTGTTCCGCCTGCAGCCGCTGCCAGCACCAGTACTGCCGCCGGAAGTACCACATTTGTGTAATCTCCCGTTTTAACCGGTTTTACTGTGGATGGTTTCGCATTTACGCCGGCTGCCGATGTATCTGTCACAAAAGAATCGTTATCGTTCTGAGACGGATCATCTGTATTTCCGTCCGGCTTCTCATCAGACGGAGCCTGAACGGGAACTTCAACCAGCGCGTCCATTGCGCTCTTAAGAGCTGTATATGCATTGGTCAGCTCTTCCGTTGTTGCCTCCGCATTGTCATTTACTGTCTTTGCCGCTTCCAGAGCCTGCTGCATTACGCCGTAGCTTTCTGCTGTATAATCATCCGAAGCAAGAGCCTCAGCCTCTGAAATCAGGGCTGACAGCTGACTGTGGTCTGCTGATTTCACAAGCATGAACTGGGAGTCAATCTTCTCATCTGTATCGGTGCGGTATGTATTCAGTGTCAGAGTTGTCTCTGTCACATCGATAACGGAATAAGTCGGAACATCCTGCTGCCATCTGTTCGCAATATAGCTCTGCTGTCTCGGAACCAGGTCGTAATACTTACTTCCTGATGAAGATCCTGCAGTAAGATACATAATGCCTTCTGAATCAATTGCCACATCCTGGTTATCTGTAAGTTCAAGAACCGCATTCTCATCCATTACAGAATACAGATACTCCAGATATCTCTGCTCGGCCGGATCAGTTGTATCATCAGAGATATTCGCCGGAGCCTCATATATCGTCTCTGTGCTGTCGCCTACATCAATATCTTTATCCAGCTGCTCATCGAACTCATCATCTGTGTATTCAAATCCTGTTGTGCTCTGTCCGCCTTTGAGCATTTTTGTTCTGGAATATGCATGGTCATGTCCGGTCAGAACGATGTCCACATCATTTTCCTCAAAGATCGGCACAAGGCTGTAGCGAAGGTTGGTAATCTCCGGCTCATTGGAGTGCTCTGCCGAACCGTAGATATCCTGGTGCAGAGTAACGATTCTCCACTTACAGTCCTGGTTAGCCGCTACTGTTTCCTCAATAAACTGCTTATGCTCGCTTACATTTGTATCCTGTGTATTCAGGATCATGAACAGCGCATCGCCATATGTAAAGTAATAGTCGCCGCCTACATAGCCGTTGTCGCCCAGGTCGCTTAAGTTCGGGGTATTAAAATGATACGTATAATTTGCATTGTCTGCGTCATGATTTCCCACCGTGGTAGCCACCGGAACACTTTTCATTACATCCGGGCTCAGATAGCCGGCATATTCCATTTCGCTGACAGTTCCATCCGCAACTTTCTCTGCATTTGTCTGGATCTGGTCGCCTGAAGAAAGAATAAAACCTGCACTATTTCCCGTCTTTGCATATGCTCTGTCAAGAGTATAGCTCCAGTTGAATGTATCGTTGCGCACTGCTTCAGACTGCGCAGTCAGAAATGTAGGTTTCTGGATATCTTCCGGGGTCTTTGCTTTTTCTTCATTGGAAGAACCGATCTGCGGGTCTCCTACAAAGATAAAGCTGAAATCACTTGTATCATCGTCTGTTGTAAATGACTCAATCTCTTTACCCGCCACCTGGTAATAATAAGTCGTACCGGGCTGCAGATTTTTCAATGTAACCTTGTTGCTCAGATATCCCTCCTGAGAAGCAGTCTGTGTAATCTGGGCGCTCTGTCCGTCGCTCAAGTCACTACTTGTCCCGTATACAAATCCCGTCTGCTCACCGTCTTTGCTGTACCAGGCAAAGTTCATCTGTGTCTCGTCTGCTCCCGGTGATATGGATACCTGTGTCCAGTCATCTTTCAGTGTTTCCCATTCCTGCGTCCATGCTTCCCAGGCTCCTCCCTGTGCTGCCGCAGTCTGACTCGCATCTGTCATGCCGTCCGGAGCCGCATCTGCAAATGCGCTCATAGGCTGACAGACTAAAGCTGCCGCTAAAACCAGCATTGCTGCTTTTTTCCACTTCATCTCTAATTCTCCTCCAATCAAAATTGTACAGGATCCTGAAGATCCGTAAAAAATTATAGCACCCCTGCAAAACCGTTTTTTATTTTTTACACAGCTTTAACACGAGTTAACTGTTTCATAACCTGGAGGCGGGAATTTTATACCGATTGCGGTTGCGGCAATTCTTTCTTTCAACAGAGCTGCAAAAAATCCCGCCTCTTATTCCAGAGACGGGATTTTTATACTGCTGTTTAATTCCAGCTTCTATTCTGTTGAATTATGCGTTCTTCTGAGCGATAGCTGCCTGTGCTGCTGCCAGTCTTGCAACCGGTACACGGAACGGTGAGCAGGATACATAGTTA
>CASEOD010000089.1 GCA_949289445.1 uncultured Eubacteriales bacterium | reverse complement strand
TCCCAGAATGACAGTGCAGGAACTCATTGCGGAGCCGCTGATTATCAATAAGGTATGCAAAAGTAAAAAAGAAGTGTTTGATAAAGTGGCGGAACTGATGGAGACTGTAGGTCTTGCGGAACGTCTTGCCTCTGCATATCCTCATGAGCTGGACGGAGGAAGAAGGCAGCGTATCGGTGTTGCGAGAGCTCTGGCTCTTAATCCAAAGTTTATCGTCTGTGATGAACCGGTATCTGCTCTGGATGTGTCCATTCAGGCACAGATTCTCAATCTGCTGATGGATCTGCAGGAAGAAAGAGGACTGACCTACATGTTTATCACCCACGATCTTAGTGTGGTAAAGCATATTTCCAATCAGATTGCGGTTATGTATCTGGGGAAATGTGTAGAACTCTGTTCTTCCAAAGAACTGTTCAAAAATCCTCTCCATCCGTATACCAAAGCTCTGCTTTCTGCGATTCCGATTCCGAGTATTGAAATGAAGGGCAGAAAGATAGAGGTAATTAAAGGTGAGGTAACCAATCCTATCAATCCGAAACCGGGATGCAGATTTGCAGCCAGATGTCCTTTTGCATCAGAGGAATGCAGGGCTGCAGACATTCCGTTTGAGGAAGTGTCAGAAGGCCATTATGTCGCCTGCTGTAAAGTTAAAAAGTAAAGAAAGACGCCCTGCCGGAGAAAACAGTCCCGGGCGGGCGTTTCTTTTTCGGAAGAAAGGCAAGGAATCAATATGAATGAAAGAGTAAGAATGCAGAAAGTAAAGGAATTGAAGGAACGGCAGAAAAAGATGCATGCCTATCATCATGCTCTGGCGCTTCTCAATTATGATGCGGCAACCACTATGCCCGGGGGCGCGTCGGAGACCCTGGGAAGCACTCTGGAAACACTCAGCGGAGAAGTATACAGGATGACCTGCGATCCTGCGTTTAAGGAACTGCTGCTGGAACTTTCCCGGGAGAAGGAAAGTCTGGATCTGCAGACCCGCAGAGAGGTGGAAGAACTGCTCTATGAGCAGGAGAAAATGGAAAAGGTGCCGGAGAAGGAGATTACGGCAGCAGAGGCAGCTCAGAATCAGGCCAATCATGTCTGGCAGATTGCAAAGAAGAATAACGACTATGAACTGTTTAAGCCATATCTTGCAAATCTGATTGAGATTAAAAAAAGATATGCCGGCTATGTAAATCCCGGCGGCGATATATATGATACGCTGATGAACGAGTTTGAGCGGGGAATGACCCGGGAACGGATGGAACCCTTCTTTGCGGATCTGAAAGAGAAAACTGTGCCGCTCCTTGGGGCGGTAAGCCGCTCAGAGGCCAAACCGAGAACGGACTTTCTCAATGGCTCTTTTGAGACTGCAAAACAGAAAGAACTGTCTGAGTATGTGATGGATGTGATGGGTATCGATAAAAACCGCTGCATTCTCCGTGAGACAGAGCACCCGTTTACCACAGAGTTTTCTAAAAACGATGTGCGGATCACTACCAAATATCTGGAAGAGGATCTGCTCAGCAATCTGTACAGTGTTGTTCATGAAAGCGGACACGCCATGTATGAACTGTCGGTTTGCGACGAACTGATCTATTCCTGTCTTGGACAGGGGGCAAGCACCGCCATCCATGAATCCCAGTCCAGACTGTGGGAGAACTGTATCGGAAGGAGCCTGCCTTTCTGCAGACTGATCTTTCCAAAGGTAAAGGAACTGTTTCCGGAGCAGATGAAAGGTGTCACAGATGAGGAATTTTACAGAGCGGTCAATGCTGCCGGGCCAAGTCTGATCCGAACCGATGCCGATGAACTGACTTACTCTCTCCATGTTCTGGTTCGGTACGAAATCGAAAAGGGTATTTTTGCGGGAGAGGTTACCGTGGATGAACTGCCGCAGCTTTGGAACAGCCTTTACAAAGAATATCTGGGCATCGACGTTCCGGATGACAGCAGGGGCGTATTGCAGGATGCCCACTGGGCCGGCGGCGCTTTCGGCTATTTCCCGAGCTATGCTCTGGGCACTGCTTATTCCGCACAGATTATGAGAGCCCTGCAGGCTGACATAAATGTCCGGGACTGCTGTGAAAAGGGAGATCTTTCACAGGTGCGCAGCTGGCTTACAGAGAAAATATATCGTCACGGTATGATTCTTAAAGCTGATGAGATCATAGAAACCACTTGTGGCGGTCCGTTTGATCCCGAAGCCTATACGGATTATCTGACAGAAAAATTCAGCGGACTGTACCGTCTGTAAAGAGGAGGAAAACCATGATTGAAGCACTCAAGGGCTTATTGAAAATTGAAAGTGTGGCTGAACACGGAAAGGATGGATATCCTTACGGACCAGGTCCTGCAGCTGCTCTGGATTATGTCCTGCAGCTCTGCAGCTCTCTGGGCTTTCGGACTGAGAATGCAGACGGAAAGTACGGCTATGCGGAAATCGGAGAAGGGGAAGAACTGATTGGGATTCTCTGTCATCTGGATGTGGTTCCTGCAGGAAAGGGATGGAATTATCCTCCTTTTGACGGCACTCTCTGTGACGGCAGGCTGTACGGACGGGGAACTCTGGATGATAAAGGGCCTGCAATCGCCAATATCTTTGCCATGAAAGATCTGCTGGATTCCGGGAAACCTCTGAACAAACGAATCCGCATCATATTCGGCCAGACAGAGGAAAACGGAGACTGGTATGATATGGAGGCATATAAGGAACATGAGGAACTTCCTGTCTGTGGATATACCCCTGACGGTGATTTTCCCGCTATTTATGTAGAAAAGGGACTTATGCTTGTCACTGTTACCGCAGATCTTGAGGGAAGCGGTCTGAGGGAACTGTCTGCCGGAAATGCTCCCAACATGGTGCCGGACTTCTGCAGAGCGGTGACAGATGATGGTATCGAATATGAAACCGGTGGAAAGGCAGCTCACGGCAGTGCGCCGTGGGCGGGAGAAAACGCCCTGACCAAGATGATGGAACAGCTTGCCGGAGAATCAGCTTTTGCAAAAATGTATATGGACCTGATCGGCTATGACGTGTATGGGGGCGGAATCTCCTGTGACTTTTCTGATGAGGAAAGCGGCAGGCTGTCTCTCAACTGCGGACTGGTAAAGGTGGAAGACGGAAAGCTGTCTGTTTATCTTGATATCCGCTATCCTGTCAGCTGCTCTCCCGAACAGATTACGGAAAACATCCGAAGAGCGGCAGAAGCTTACGGGGCCGAAGCAGAATGTATCCATGTCAAGTCTCCGGTTTACCTTGACAAAGACGGTCCTGTCATGAGATGCCTGCTGTCGGCATACAGGGAAGTGACCGGGGATATGAGTGAGCCGCTGATTATCGGCGGTGGCACCTATGCCCGTGCCATGGATAACATTATCGCTTTCGGGCCTAACTTTCCGGATCATGAGAACCGGGAACACAAGGAAAATGAATATATCCTGACAGAAGATTTTCTGGCGCTGCGGGAAATTTACAGAAAAGCGCTGGAGAACCTGTTAGCGTAGAAACCGCATCAGGCGGCGCGTCCTCTTATGAAGAAGGTACTGGAGGAGTCATCAGGTTAAGTGATGACCCTGCAGCGCCTTCTTTCTTTTGATTTACCGGCATACTCTGTATTTTGATCTGAGTCTGACATTGACCCTCCGAATTGTGACGCTTAACCACAAGTGTCAGTTTAAGTGAAAATGAGTATACAGATCCGAGCAAAAATGCCGGTTTTAAAGCCTGAATCTTCCTGTTTTTTCCATTTTATCAACCACAACTGATTCAAACTATGAATTTGAGTATAAACCTTACATAAATCTTCATACTCAAATTTCAAAAAAACTAATTCTCTGGTTAACACATTCTCATATTTATACTAAAACCGGTACTTTTTTCAAATCCCGGTTAACCGTAAAACAGATATTCCGAGTCTTTCTCTTTGAATGCAAAAAAGAAGACGCTGCTCCACAGAGGATGAACATCTGTAGAGCAGCAGCCCGCTTGATCATTTCAGATTTTCAGGGTTGAGAGGCTCCAGTTCCGGTAAAACAAAGAGTCCGTCTTTTCTGATCAGCTTGTCATCCAGCCAGATTTCACCGCCGCCGTATTCGGGGCGCTGAATTGTGACCAGATCCCAGTGTACAGAGGATTTGTTGCCATTGGGCGCATCCTCGTAACACATGCCCGGTGTCAGATGAAAACTGCCCGCAATTTTTTCATCAAACAGAGTATCCTTCATAGGATGAAGAACATAAGGGTTGACACCGAAAGCAAATTCACCGAAAAAGCGGGCGCCCTCGTCAGTATCAAGAAGCTGATTGATTCTGCCGGTATCGTTGGCGGTTGCTTTGGTGATGCGGCCGTCTTTTATCTCAAACCGGATGTTTTCATAGGTAAAACCCTGCTCTCTGCTGGCGGTATTGTAAGTGATATATCCATTCATGGACTTCAGCACCGGAGCGGTGTAGACCTCACCGTCAGGAATATTGGCTTCTCCCGCACATTTGACAGCACCGATGCCTTTTATGGAGAACTGCAGATCTGTGCCGGGGCCTTTGATGTTGACTTTGTCACTTTTATTCAGAAGTTCAACCAGAGGATCCATGGCTCTGCTCATCTTTGCATAATCCAGCGTACACACGTTGTAGTAAAAATCCGCAAAAGCCTCTCGGCTGGTATTTGCCAGCTGCGCCATAGAGGCGTTGGGATATCTCAGAATACACCATTTGGTTTTATCCACCCGGTAATCCAGAACAGGCTGCATTGCTTTGCTGTGCAGACTCAGTTTCTCCGGAGGAACGTCGGAAAGCTCTGAGGCGTTGGCTCCGCCTCGAACGGCGATATAGGCATCCATGCCCTCCATCTGTTTCAGAAGATATTCGCTTTTGAATGCGGCCTGCTTTTCGCTGCACTGCATTAAAAGCTCACGGTTGATTTCGCTGTCGGATATATTGACATAGGGTCTTGCCCCTGCCTGATATGCCAGACGAATCAGTTCTTTGATCAGAGGTTTGCATTCTTCTCCTTCGTATTCTATTAAAATATTCTCGCCGGCTGAGAGTCTGCAGGAATAACTGATCAGAAGTTCGGCCAGCTTTTTGTCTCTGGGATCCATCGTATCCTCCTCCTTTTGTGGTAATCAGCGGAATTTGTACCTGTATTATATCCTAAAAGGCTTGAATTTAAAAGCAGGTTACCGTAAAATATATAAGGCTGATTTACATTTGAGGAGAGACTGTATGAAAAACTATTTCTTTATCAACCCGGCAGCCGGGCAGGGAAAAGGAATTGAAAACCTGATCAGAGAGATTGAGACTTCAGCAGAGAAACTGCAGATGTATTGTGAGATTTACATTACAAAGGGCGTCGGTGACGGAGAAGCGGCCGCAAGAAAAGCGGCCGAGAGACTTTGCGGCGAAAAAGGAAGATTTTTCACCTGCGGTGGAGACGGTACACTCAATGAGGTGATTAACGGAATCTTCGGTTTCGACAATGTGACTGCAGGCTGTATTCCCATCGGTACGGGAAATGACATGATTAGGAATTTTGAAACGGACGGTGACTTTCTCAATATTACACAGCAGCTTCTTGCAGGAGAGCGATGGATTGATCTGATGGAATACAGTGGCGTAATCGGGGGCAGGCAGCAGACCAGATATTGCGCCAATATGTTTAACATCGGATTTGACTGCAATGTCGTGGAACTTGCAGGCAGACTTAAGAAAAAGCCGCTGATTTCGGGGAGTCTGGCTTATCTGCTGGCAGTTCTGGGAATCTTTATAAAGAAGGAGGGAATCAGCCTTTTTCTGACAGAAAACGGAGAGATTCTGGCGGACGGAGAAGTGCTTCTGTGCGCCGTTGCCAACGGAAAATACTGCGGAGGCGGCCTGAAAACTTCTCCTCAGGCAGTGATTGATGACGGCGCCTTTGATTTGAATATTATTAAAAATGTGCCCAGGAGGGTGTTCCTGCGGTTGTTTACTAAATATGTAAAAGGAAATTATCTGGATCTTCCGGGTCTTGAAAAGCTTCTCACTGTGAGAAGGTGTACGGAGGTAGAGCTTTCGCCCAAGGCGAAAGAATTTTTCCTGTGCGCCGACGGTGAAATCAGTGTGGCGGAATCTGTGAAATTCAGGATTGTTCCACAGTGTCTCAGGTTTGCGGTGCCGAAGAAAACGCCGGAAAAACTGACAGATTAACTGTGGTTTTCCGGCAGAGACAGACTCTGTGACTCAGTCTGTCTCCACAGCTACTTCCATAACGGAGCCGAAAGATACAGGCCCTTCGATATAGACGGCGTTAATGACGCCGTTTCTTTTTTCTACAGAGGCTGTAATGACGCCTGCCGGCTGTGACAGAGTAAACTGAAATGTTCCGTCCCCTTCGTCTGCGGAAAAGGCGGCAGCGGCGGCTGTGGAGCCTGAACCGCAGCTTCCCTCAAAATATGTGGTGTTCACATCTTTTACGTAGACAACGGGAGTCATGAGATTTTTCTTACTGTCATAAAACATAACACCCAGAGCCGGGGGATCGGCAAGGCTGTAAATATACTCTTTTATCTGATCAAACCGTTCTTTTGATGGAATTTCATCTCTGAGAACAATGTGCAGAATACCGCCGAAATCAACAGCCTGACAGCGGGCAGGCAGTGGGGTGCCGGTATTTTCCCAGTTTTCTACAGAAAGAGGAAGCGGCATTCTGATTTTCGTATAGTTTTTTTCGGGATTGACAGCCACGGTCAGCCTTTCCCGGCTTCCGCTGACGGAAATGTCGATAAAAGCATCTCCCCTCACATTTCTTTTTTTTGCCAGAAGCAGGGCAAAAGCTCTGGAGGCATTTCCGCAGAACTCCAGACCACACATTTCCATGGAATCTTCCCCGGTCACAAAGGCTACCTGTTCTGCTTTCAGTTCTTTCATGGAAAGAAGCTGAGAAGCAATGTGCTGATATTGGTTTCTTTCAAATCTGTCCAGTACAAAGACAGTAATATTGCCTGCTGGATCAGCAGTTTGGATGTGAATGCTTTGTTTCATAAGTTCAATTCCTTCCCGGTAAATTACGGTGTTTATCTGATGCTTAGAATATATCATATTTTCAGACTTTTGTGAAGGGAAAGACACGGAGAGGGAAACCGGAAGAAGTGATATGCAGAAAACGCATTTCTGAGGCTTCAAAACAGGTATTAGACATTAACGAACACCGGTTATATAATAAAGACATTCTTCATGGAAGGTGGGGTGGATATAATGAAAATTGCTGATAAAGGAGAATTTGATAAGCGGAATGTTTTTGGAACCGGACAGCTCAATACCGGATTTGCCGAGTATTTTACAGGTAATTCATATTTGAATCCTCTGGTGAATCCCAATGATGCCGCCATGTTTTTGGCCAATGTGACTTTTGAACCGGGCTGCCGAAACAACTGGCATATTCATCACAGTGTAAAAGGAGGCGGGCAGATGCTTGTCTGTGTTGCCGGGGAAGGCTGGTATCAGGAAGAAGGAAAGGATGCAGTCAGTCTGACTCCGGGGATGGTGATCGATATTCCGCCTGAAGTAAAGCACTGGCACGGTGCCAAGGCGGACTCCTGGTTCAGCCATATCGCAATAGAGGTTCCCGGGGAAGGCTGTGAGAATCAATGGTGTGAGCCTGTTTCCGATGAGGATTACAGCCGTCTGAAGTAAGAAACTTTTAACTTAAAATACATTGAAACAGGGAGGAAAAGGAAATGGAAAAAGTAACGGCAGGCAGAGACGCGCTGGGAGAGTTTGCCCCTAAATTTGCAGAGTTGAATGATGATGTTCTGTTTGGACAGATTTGGGCCAGAGAAAAAGAACTTTCCGTAAGAGACAGAAGTATTGTGACCGTGGTCGCACTGATGGCAGGAGGCGTACTTGACAGCTCGCTGAAGTTTCATATCGGCAATGCGAAGAAACATGGTGTGACAAGGGAGGAAATGGCAGAAATTCTTACACACGCAGCTTTTTATGCAGGGTGGCCAAAAGCATGGGCAGCATTTAACATGGCGAAAGAGGTGTATGGAGAATAAACGGGCTGTTGTCAGTAAACAGAGACCGGACATGACGATCCGGCCTTTTTTTATTCAACGCCAATGTAAAAAGCCTGTAATCGTTAAGATTACAGGCTTTTTGGCGGAGAGACAGGGATTCGAACCCTGGGTCCCGTTAGGGACACGGCATTTCGAGTGCCGCACGATCGACCACTCTGACATCTCTCCACAGCCTATTCATTATATCGCAAACAGAAGGTGATTTCAAGATCATTTTATCCCCATTCCCTGATTTCGTGACATTCTGTTATAACCTGTCAGCGAATTGCACGCTGATAATCTTCCACGCTTTTGAGCACGGCTTCCTGATTCTTTTCATAAAGACGAAGCAGCAGTGCGTTACAGAAAGTAAGCGGAAGAATGTAGGAATTAAAGAATGTGTCAGAGCTTTCAGCCATGCAGGCAAATGTATCGGCGTGAAGGGCTCTGGCAGTCAATTCTGAATCCGTGATTACAAGAAGATCAGACTTTTTTTTGCGTGCAAAATCTGATGCCCAGATCTCGTCATCCATCATAGACGGATAGGCGATCATGAAAAGAGCATCCTTTTCATTGATGAGAAAAAGCTTTTCCCGCAGAGCCAGTCCCTCTTCATATACCGGAACGACTCTTACGCCCATTAGAACCAGATAGTTTCTGAGAAAATCAACGACTACGCAATCGGAGCCGATTCCCATGATATAGAGGGTGTCTGCCTCCCTGATGTGAGTACAGAATCTGTCCAGAGTATCGGTGTCCAGCGTCGAAAGAAATTTCTCCATATCTGTTCTCATGGTGTGAAAATAGGAGGACAGATAGCCGCCGTCATCGCCCGCCTGCATTTTGTTCAGGTAGGAATAAACTTTCTGTTTCGGAATATATTCGTCTTTCAAAGCTTTTTTGTATTCCAGAAAACCCGAAAAACCGAGAGCTCTGGTATATCGGATCACCGCAGTGTGACTGACTTTCGCAGCCTTTGCCAGTTCGCTGGAACTGAGCAGAAGGCAGTTCTGGTAATTGTCGTTGACATATTTGGCAACCTTTCTGCAAGCCGGAGAAAGAGAGTCATACAGTTCATCAATCCGTTCTTTTATGGTCTTTTCTTGCATTTTGCACCTCCTGCTACACAGTATACCACAAAATAACCAAACAGAGAATAAATAAAAATATTTAAAAATGTAAAAAGTGAATAAAAAGTTGTTGACTTGAATAAAAATATGCGTATAATAAAGTAAAGAATAAAAATGTTCAAAAAATTGCAACACTGAATCTTAAAGAACGGAGGTCAATATGGAACAGCAAAACAACAATTCTGTAATTCCGGAAATATCTGATGACATTTATGATATTTCCGCTGCGGAAGAAACAAAGAAATGGGCGTGGCTTTCAAACATTCACCCGCTTGTCATTGTTTTCGGTATTATTATTCTGGTTTCTCTTGCTACATATGTGATTCCGGGCGGGAATTACGAACGCTATGAAGTGACTGTCAGCGCCCTTGGCGGAGATACCCGGGAGCTGATTATTCCCGGCTCGTTTCAGTTTACTGAGTCGATCCCTCAGGGATTCTCTCAGATTTGGACGGCTTTTATGGAAGGCGCCCTTGAGGCTGCCGATGTAAGTTTCTCTATCTTCTTGTGCGCAGGTGCTTTTTTTGCTATTATTGAAACCGGAGCAGTAACCAACGGTATCAATTCACTGGCAAAGAAGTTCGGAGCAAGAACCTATATCCTCATTCCTGTCTGTGTGTACGCCTTTGGACTGGGCGGTGCAACCTACGGAATGTATGAGGACTCCATTCCTTTTATTCTGATTCTGGTTCCTATGGCCCTTGCTATGGGATTTGACTCTATGACCGGTCTGATGACGCTGCATTTTTCTGTAGCGGTAGGCGCTTCGTCAGCATTTATGAATCCATTCTGCGTCGGCGTGGGTCAGGCACTGGCAGAGGTGCCGATGATGAGCGGTTTCGGTGTGAGAGTACTTGTATGGTTTATCATGATGGCGGCAACAAGCGCATATATTCTGCGCTATGCATTCAAAGTCAAGAACCGGCCGCAGCTGTCTCCGTGCTATGAGGACGATCTGGTGAAACGGAAGGAATATGCGGAATTTGACATTAACAAGCTTCAGGGACTGTCGTTCAGAGAAGTTCTGGTGCTGGTTTCACTGGCAGCGGGAATGGGCATCATGGTCTGGGGCGTAATTACCAGAGGATGGTGGTTTAATGAAATCGGTTCTGTCTTTCTTTTCATGGGGATTATCATTCCTTTAATCGGAGGCATGAGTGTAAATGAGATGATCAGCAAGAATATAGAGGGTATGTCCACAGTCATTTCCGCTGTGCTGCTGATCAGCGCTTCCCGCGTGATTACAGCCATACTCAACAACAGCAACACACTGGACACAATTCTGTACTATATGTCCGGCGCTCTTACAGAAATGCCGAAAGCATTTTCAATCATTATCATGTTCTTTGTGTCTGCACTGGCAATGCTGTTCATTCAGAGCTCTTCGGGACTTGCGGCAACACTGATGCCGATTATGGCTCCTCTCGGAGATCTTCTGGGAATCGAGAGACAGACGGTTGTTTCGGCTTATGCGCTGGGTTCCGGTGCTTTCGGATGGATTGTGCCTTGGGAAGGAATTAACTATGCAATGTGTACCCTGGCAGGTGTATCTTTCTTCAAATATCTGAAAAGGGCAGCTCATTATGTGTTTACGGTATATATCCCGATTTCGATCATTGCACTGATTCTGATGACCGTATTTCATTACAGCTAAGGGAAGGAAAAAGCAATGGAAAAAATCTTGGAACGTTTTATAAAATATGTGAAAATTGACACCACATCCAGCGAAGAAACAGGAACGCTGCCCAGCACGGAAGGGCAGCGGGTCCTGGCTCAGATTCTGAAGAATGAACTGGAAGAGCTGGGAGTCAGTGAAGTTTCTGTGACGGACGACTGCTTTGTTCTGGCTCGTATTCCGGCTTCTGCAGGCCATGAATCAGCGAAGACGGTGGGTCTGCTTGCCCACCTGGACACTGCGCCTGACTGCAGCGGAAAAGACGTAAAGCCCATGATTCACAAGAATTATAACGGCGGTGTTTTACAGCTGGAACACGGGATAACCATAGATCCCGCCACATATCCGGAGCTGCTGCGGTATATCGGAGATGATATTGTGACATCTGACGGCAGTACCCTTCTCGGAGGCGATGATAAAGCGGGAATTGCCATTATTATGAATGCAGTGGAGGAACTGATGAAAGATCCTGACTGTACTCACGGTGAGATAAAGATCGCTTTTACTCCTGACGAAGAACTTTCAATTTCCGGTGTTTCTGCATTTGATGTGGAAGCATTCGGCGCCGATTTCGGGATTACCGTGGATGGGGACGGAATCGGAGAACTTAACTACGAAACCTTTAACGGATGCTGGTATCTGGTAAAGATTCACGGAAACAATATTCATCCTTCAGAGGCAAAAGGCAAGATGATCAATGCGTCTACCGTTGCGATGGAGTTTGACAGTCTTCTGCCGGGGGAGCAGAGGGCTGAATACACAGAAGGCCGCCAGGGTTTTGTGCATCTGTATGAAATGAACGGCGCTGTGGAAGATGCTTCATTGAGTTACATTCTCAGAGATTTCACCGAGGAAGGACTGAAAGAAAAACAGAACCTCCTTGAGAATGCGGCAGCGGCCATCAACAGAAAGTACGGATATGAATGTGTCTCCTTGTCCCGGGAGCATGAGTACAGCAATCCTTATGACGCAATTCTCAAGATAGATGGACTGAAGGAACTGTGTGAAAGAGCATTCAGAGAATGCGGAATTGAACCTGTGATTACACCTATCAGGGGAGGCACTGACGGATCGACGCTGGTTGAAAAGGGACTGCCGTGTCCCAACCTTTTTATCGGGGGACATAACTATCACAGTACGAGAGAATATGTTTCTGTAAATGCGATGAAAAAATCGGCAGAAATTCTGCTGAAACTGATAAACCTTCTTGCATAACAGATGTTTATAAAAGGGCCTGCGGCGCCGGAGCCGGGGCCCTTGAAAAAGGAGCCGGCGAAAATGAAAAAACTGAACGAGAATCAGATGAAACTGGTGATGACAGTACTGATGACCCTTTATACGGTCAACTGCTTTTTTCCCGTGCAGAATGCGGTTCTTTATTTTTACCTGTCGAAACCGGCTGTGGCATGGACGGGCTTTGCTGCGGCAGAAGGATTCCGCCATACTTCTGATGTAAGAAAATATCTGATGCGTCTGTATGTCTTTGCAGCTATAATGTTTCTGGGAAACATTGTCCTTAATACAGGATTCGGAACTGAAAAAACCTTTCTGGGCGATAATACTTTTCTCACCCTTGCCCTCGGCGTGTCTTCTCTCTGCTTTTTTAAAAAAGCAAGCCATGCGGAAGACAGAATGCAGAAAACCGCATCTTTTTTCGCAGGGGCAGTTTCTGCTGCAGCGGGCTTTGCCATGCAGTACGGATATCTCATGATACCAGTCATGGTGATTTCAGCATGGTGCGGAAACAACTTCCGAAAGAGAGACAGTATGATGATTCTGTTTTCTCTGCTTTTGTTTGTCCTGGAGCTGCAGCAGGGAGACAGTTTCAGAGAAATTGCAGCGGAAGTCTTTGCGGGGGGAGATTTTCTTTTTGTTTTGCTAGTTCCGTTTCTGCATATATATGACGGGACCAGAGGCACAAAATCGCCTTTGATAAAATACTTTTTCTATATCTACTATCCGGCGCATATCTGGATTACGGCAATTGTAATGAATTTAATCTGATAAGATGAGGTGAAAGACTGAAAATGAGTTTACAGCAGAAAAAGGGTTATCTGATGATACTGACTGCAGGAATCCTGTGGGGAAGTATCGGCTTTTTTACGACGATCCTGAAACAGATGGGAGCAGAAGCGGCGACGGTTGCTTTTTTGAGAATCGGCGTGGGAGCATTGATTCTTATTCCCCTCATGCTGGCCATGCAGGGCAGAAAACTGTTTCTCATTGACGGGAAAGGCCTGGCTATGTGTCTGATACTGGGAATATTCTGTCAGGCGCTGTTTAATTTCGCCTATACGCAATCGGTAAACAGAGTGGGTGTTGCCACCGCATCGGTATTGCTTTACACGTCGCCTATCTTTGTGACTGTCATGGCGAGAATCTTTTTCAGAGAGAAAATCGGAAGGATAAAACTGATCGCTCTGATTATGAACGTATCGGGATGTGTTCTGACGGTTACGGGAGGAGATTTCAGTTCAGTGCATTTTTCTGTGTACGGTGTGGCTGCAGGAGTCGCGGCAGGCTTTCTGTATGCGATGATGACTGTATTGTCTACACTGATGCATGACTATGAGCCGCTGACTGTGGTATTTTACAGCTTTGTGTTCGGAGCGGCGGTTCTGGGCATCTTTTCCGGTTCACTGGAGAATATCGTTCAGATTGCAGATCCTGTCTTTTTCCTGGCGGCAGCCGGTTTTGGACTGATTCCTACAGTGGGGTCCTATTTCTTCTATATGAAAGGACTGGCGCAGCGGCTGGAGACATCGAAGGTTCCCGTTGTGGCCTCCATAGAAACGGTTGTGGCGGCAGCCATAGGTGTTCTGGTATTTCAGGAAGGCCTGTCGGTGGGCAAACTTGCGGGAATCTGCTGTGTACTGGCATCTATTGCAGTGATGAATCTTTTTGTGAAAGATAAAGAAACAGAAGCAGACCTGACAGAAAACAGCGAGACTGTTTAACAGGGTATTGGACAAAATCTGTTTTTAGGGATATAATGCCGATAAGACTTTGATTGAGAAAATCAGAACGATAAATATTTTCGGTTCAGAGGAGGCAATATATGATACTGAATTTTAGTGAAACAGAGGAAAGAGAAGCGGAGCATTTCAAGGGTGGAGAAAAATCTGCCTTTATCAGAGGATTTGAAGACGAAAACAACAAGATTATGCTCTTCAGACTGGAGCCGGGCGCTTCTGTGGGAAGACATGCTCATCAGGGTAACAGCGAAACAATCTATCTTCTGCAGGGAAGAGGAAAAGCTCTTTCAGACGGCACTTATCATCAGGTATGCGGGGGACAGTGCCTTTACTGTCCTGAAGGGGAAGAGCACAGCCTGATCAACGATGGTGAGGAAGACTTGATTTTCTTTGCAGTGGTGCCGGAGCATCACCGATAAACGGGAAAAAAGGGTGGCGGATTTGTCAGCATATGATAAAACTGCCACTTTTTCTGTATCTGATGCAATACTTTTTCGGGGAAACACGGTATACTGCTTTTATACTGAGATAACACACAACAGCAGAAAGGAAGGTCATGCTCATGATTGGAATCGGAATTGATACCGGCGGAACCTGCACAGATGCGGTGGTATTTGATACCTCAGACCACAGGGTGCTTTCACAGAGCAAAACTCTGACAACGAAACAGGATCTGAAAGAGGGAATTCTGACGGCACTGAAAGGACTTGCACCTGAAGAAGTCAGCAAGGCAAAATATATTTCTCTTTCCACTACTCTGGCCACCAATGCCTGTGTGGAAGGTAAAGGAGGACGTGCCAAACTTTTATTTATCGGTGTAAAACCGGAACTTGCGGAAAGGGTGGGAGAGGATTATGGCCTTCCGCCTATGGATGAAATTTATTTTATGGCGGGAGATCCGAAACTGCCGGACAGTCCGGAAAACACACCGGATTGGGAAAAGCTCGCAGCGGACATAGACGATGCCTTTTCCGGCTATGACAGTGCTGCTGTTGTTCAGATGAATCCGCGTTACAATGACGGAGCTTATGAACTTGCAGCTGAATCCATCATCAGAGAAAGACTGGGAATCCCATGTGTACGCGGCTATGAGCTGTACCGGGAGCTTAACGTGCAGAGGAGAGGCGCCACAGCGCTGCTCAATGCCCGTCTGCTTCCGGTTATGGAATCCTTTTTCAATTCGGTAGAACGCTCTCTGGAAGAGATGGGACTTCACCTGCCCATTGTCATCGTGCGCAGTGACGGCAGTATTATGAGCAGGGAATTTGCCATGACAAGGCCGGTGGAGACGCTTCTCTGCGGCCCTGCGGCAAGCATGATAGGCGCCATGGAGCTTTCTAAATACAGAGACGGGCTGATTGTGGATATGGGAGGCACCACCAGCGATGTGGCTTTTGTAAAAGACGGAAAACCGGTGAACACAGAGTCAGGAATTTCTATCGGGTCCTGGAAGACTATGGTAAAAGGCGTATCCATCGATACCTTTGCGCTGGGCGGAGACAGTGCGGTAAAATACAAAGGCAGAGAGCTGTATCTTGCAAACCGCCGCTGTGTGCCTCTATGTATGCTGGCTCAGGAGCATCCTGAGGTAGTGAAAAAGCTTCGGACCCTGGTCCACATGGATCGTTCTTTTGCCTATCCGGCTCATGAGTTTTTCATTCTGGTATCGACGCCTTCTGATCCGGGCAGATTCACTGTCAGTGAACGACGTTTTATCAATGCTCTGGCACAGGGACCCCTGTCTTTCAGGGAAGCTGCCGATGCTGCGGGAATCAGTCCACATGTTCTGCAGATGAAGAGGCTGGAAGATGAAGGAATCGTTATGCGCGCCGGTATGACTCCTACAGATGCCATGCACGTGCGGGGAGATTATACCGAATTTGAGGCAGAGGCATCTCGGCTCGGTGCGGCATATCTTGCTGCTGTGACGAAGACAGAGGCCCGGCAGGTCTGCCTGCAGATTTACAATCTGGCAAAATCCAGGTTATACAGCAATCTGGTCAGGATTTTTATGAAATACAGAACGGGACATGACATGACGCAGGAAGAGACAGAAAATATGGAAAAGCTGACTTCTCTGATCTTTGAAGACTTTGCTTTGAAGAGAGAGTCCTGTCTGCGCCCTGCGTTTACCACCACCTCAAAACTTATTGGTATCGGTGCTCCGACAAAAATCTTCCTGGAGGATGTGGCAGAACTTTTGGGCACGGAAGCGGATTTTCCTGCCCATGCCAAGGTGGCCAACGCTATTGGAGCGGCAATGGGAAACATCAGTACAGAATGTGTGATCAGAATTGAGCCGTACAAGGGTATCAAGAGTTCTTATCTTACTTATGTCATCATGGGAGGTCCCGAAACTTATTCTCTGCCGGAATATGAAGAAGCTGTAGCCGAGGCAAAGAAACTGGCACGAGAAGGAGCACTGAAGCGTGCAAGACAGCAGGGAGCGAGAGGTGAAGTCGAGGTGGAAATTACTGTCAGAGAAAACACTTACCGAAGAAACAAATATACTCATGAGGAATTGCTGGACACGGTGATTACAGCCAGAGCTGTAAGAAAGAACCGATAAAGCATGATTTGCTGATATAATAAGATTACGGAAATATAATGTGAAGAGTGAGAGAAACTTTCATCTTTCTGAAAACAAAAATCGCAATTGACGAGAGGGATAGATCCATGTCTGAATTACAGATTGCCTGGTTGGAACTGGGAACAGTGGGAGGTCTTGGCCTGATTCTGGTCCTGATCGGTATCATGATCAGAGTGCTTGCAAAAAAGAAAAACAGTTCATGTACGGACAAAACAAAAGGAGTTGTTATAAAATACGGATTTCCGGGTGAAGGCAGAATGTATCCTGTTGTGGAATACACTGTTGACGGAAAACAGTACCGGGTGAAGAAGAAATTTCGTGGAACGATAGTGAAGAGAATTTCAGGATTTCCGGTGGATGTACAGGCGAAAGCTTATGAGGACGAGAAAGAGCGGCTGCATATTAAAATCGGACCGATTGCAGATCTGTACCGGCTGGCTGAGCAGCTCTGGCCTATCCACAGTGAGATGACCGTATATTACAATCCGGAAAATCCAAAAAAGAGTTATGTGGAGAGACCGGTTACTGCTGATTTTAGTTCTGCCATGTTTGTTATCATGGGACTGGCTACGATAGCGCTGAGTGTGGTGATCTTTTTTCTGATGCGGCAATAACAGCAGTTTGACGGCGGGCTTGATATGTAGATACTGTTAAAATGAGGGCACAGCACGGGAGATTATTTATCCCCTTTGCAGGCCCTCATTTTCAGAGAAAGATATTTTTGGTTTTTAAATTACCGACATTTTCAGTGTGCCGATTCCTTCAACTTCCATTTCAATTTTGTCTCCGGCATGAACAAAAGGCTGTTTGCCCATGTATTCCAGCATAGCGCCTCCGCCGATAGTGCCTGAACCTAGAACATCTCCCGGATAGATACCGGTTTCTCTGGAAGAATAGGCGATGAGATCGCAGTAAGTGTGGAAAATGGATTTGGTGTTGTTTTCCCTGAGAAGTTCTCCGTTTCTGTAAAGCCTTGTGGTCATATCATATCTTTCCGGATCATCCGGCAGTGCATAGGCGGAAAGCTCATCCATGGTCACGATAACAGGTCCCATGGTATTTGCATAGTCTTTGCCCTTTGCAGGCCCCAGCTGCATCTGCATTTCTTCCATCTGAATATCTCTTGCACTCCAGTCGTTGAGAATTGTCATGCCGAAAATATAGTCAGACGCGTTTTCTTTGGAAACATTGAATCCCTCTTTTCCAATGACAACCGCAATTTCAAATTCCATGTCAAAACGCTGAGAGGTGGGATGCATTTTTACAGGTTCGTCCGGTCCGAAGAAGACATTGGTGTTGGAAAAATAGAATGCCGGAATTCTTCTCCAGACGGCAAGCATTTTCTCCATCATCTCATCACTGTAATTTGCCGCTTTACCGCTGTTGATCACATGTTCCTCGAAACTCATGAAGTCTCTGAAGGTTCTTGGTCTGGGAACAGGCGATAAAAAGGCGGCTTCGGAAACCGCGCAGGTAGGCGCAGTGTCTGCCAGATTTGCCTCAATGATCGGCTTGTATGCATCATATCCTTCGATAAAAGGAATCATTTCATTTGGCAGACTCCTGTCAATTTGCTGAAAAGCATAAAAACTGTCATCTTTGACAACACCTGCATAGATATTGCCTTCATAATTAACGGTTGCTAATTTCATACTCTGCCTCCTAAGAATCTTAAAACTTTAATTTGATTATATACCTGTGATTTGGAAAAAACAAGCAGGCTTTTATCAGGGTACAGTGACAATATCTGTGACAGTCAGTGTGTCTTTCTCCACTTTAAATCTCACATCAAAGCGATCAAAGGGAAAACCGTAGATCCTTTCCGGATCGTGATGGTAAGAAGGTCTCGGATCCTGTGACAAGACTTCGAGCAGTCCCTGCCGCAGATTTTCCGGAATGCGGAGCAGAAGGCGCCGGGGAAAATTCACCTGAAGCCGGTAGTTTCTGGTTTCTTCCTGAAATCCACAGCGGGCGTCTTCATGAATGTCGTGAGAGATATACGGTTTTATATCGTAGATTGGGGTTTTATCCATCAGGTCGCCGCCGGAAATGATGATGACGGGGCCTTCGTCCGAACTTTCCCGGATCTCTTCTATTTTTACGGAAGAGAGTCCCAGACCGTTGGGACGGAATGGGGACCGGGTAGAAAAAACTCCCATTCTGGTGTTTCCGCCGAGACGAGGAGGACGAACAGTCAGCGACCATCCTCGCTCTGTGTTTTCGGAGAATCCCCAGATAAGCCAGATATGGGAAAAATCTGAAAGACCGCGGAGAGCATCCGCATTTCGAAATTCTTTTTCGAAAATGATGCGGGACCGTAGGGAGGCTGCAAGGCCGCTCTGTCTGGGTATTCCGAATTTTGAAGGAAAGTCGCTGTGAATATGTGCGATGGGTTTGATGATCCGATGGCCGGGATTGACGCCGGTGATATATTCGGTTGTTGTATCCTGTTTCATAAAGCAAAACTCCTTATTTCGATATCAATATTATATCGAAATAAGGAGCTGATGGATAGTATTTTATTATACCGGAAATATCAAAAGTATCTGTCAGGCAGTAAAGATATGTTTGATTTCCCTCTTATTTTCTTTCATCGACTGCGGGAAGAGTGCTGAAGCTTGCTGCAAGCTCCTCGTCGCCGGGCACATAGTCTGTCATGGTTCCTTCGTTAAACTGAGCGTAAGCTTTCAGATCGAAGTAGCCCGTTCCCGTAAGACCGAACAGGATTGTTTTTTCTTCTCCGGTTTCTTTACACCGCATAGCTTCGTCCACAGCCGCTTTGATGGCATGACTGCTTTCAGGAGCGGGAAGAATGCCCTCCACTCTGGCAAATTGAGTAGCGGCTTTGAAGACCTCAGTCTGTTCATAACTGCGAGCTTCCATCATTCCCTGGTCGTAGAGCTCTGACAGGACAGAGCTCATACCGTGGTATCTGAGTCCTCCTGCGTGATTTGCCGATGGAATGAAGCCGCTTCCCAGTGTATACATCTTTGCCAGTGGGCAAACTTTTCCGGTGTCACAGAAGTCATAAGCGTATTTGCCTCTGGTCAGACTAGGGCAGGAGGCCGGTTCTACGGCAATGAAACGGTAATCCCGTTCACCCCGCAGCTTTTCTCCCATGAATGGGGCGATAAGACCTCCCAGATTTGAACCGCCTCCGGCACACCCGATGATGATGTCAGGAACGATATTAAATTTATCCATGGCTGTTTTTGTTTCCAGACCGATGATACTCTGATGGAGAACTACCTGTGAAAGCACGCTGCCCAGCACGTAGCGGTATCCTTCTCTTGTCACTGCAGCTTCCACAGCCTCGGAAATGGCACAACCCAGACTGCCTGTGGTGCCCGGATGTTCAGCCAGAATTCTTCTGCCTACTTCGGTAGTTGAAGAAGGAGAAGGCGTTACGTTGGCACCGTAGGTTCTCATTACTTCTCGTCTGAAAGGCTTTTGCTCGTAAGATACTTTTACCATATACACGTCACAGTCCAGTCCAAGATATGAGCATGCCATGGACAGAGCGGTTCCCCATTGACCGGCTCCTGTTTCGGTGGTGACGCCCTTAAGCCCCTGTTTTTTTGCATAGTAGGCCTGAGCGATGGCAGAATTCAGTTTGTGGCTTCCGCTGGTGTTATTGCCTTCAAATTTGTAATAAATCTTTGCAGGAGTCTGCAGTTTCTCTTCCAGACAGTAGGCTCTGACCAGAGGAGAAGGACGGTACATCTTGTAGAAATCCTGAATTTCCTGTGGAATGTCAAAGTAAGGAGTAGTGTCGTCAAGCTCCTGCTTTACCAGTTCATCACAGAATACGCCTCGAAGTTCTTCAAAGGTCATTGGCTTCAGGGTGGAAGGATTCAGAAGAGGTGCAGGTTTTTCCTTCATATCTGCTCTGAGATTATAATACTGCTTCGGCATTTCGTTTTCATTCAGATAGATTTTGTAAGGAATTGTTTTTTCGTTGTTCATTTTATTTTGCTCCTTTCTCTCGATGCTGGGGATAAGGAGTCAGGAAAGCCTGCCAGCAATTTGCTCTCGGCAAATTGGGCTAGGGCAAGCAAAAAACTCCTGTCCCAGTTTATTTTTGTGCTGGGACAAGAGTCGATCTGTCTCTTGCGGTGCCACCCGGCTTGACGTAACAGAATTACGCCCACTCTGCGCATACCATCATATGCCGACTTTGGTTACGAAGGTCTTCTCCGTCGCCCCTACTGAGGTTTATGTAAAACCCTTTGGGTTTGCCCTCAGGAGTCCATTCGGCTCTGCCTTTTCATGCTGCAATCTCACCGCCTGCAGCTCTCTCAGATGTAAGTATCAGAGCTTACTACTCTCCTTCAAAGGTTTGTCTGTTATGAAATTTACTTCTACAGATTACCATAGGGAACGGAACCTGTCAATATATTTTGTGAAAAACCACAAGTTTTTTTATAAATACATAGATATTTTCACAAAACATTCCTCTTTGCTATGTTTGCCTTCTGCCTTGTTTTGTCAGCCCAGGCTGACATCCAGAATCATCATGATGAGAAATCCGGCAATGAATCCTAAAGTGGCAATTTTGTCTCCTTCACACATGCGTGCTTCAGGCAGAAGCTCCTGTACCACCACATAGATCATAGTACCTGCGGCAAAGGCCAGCAGCAGCGGCATAAGTGGCGTAACGAGGGTTGAGATAATGGCGGCAAGCACGCCGAAAACCGGTTCCACCACTGCGGACATGCTGCCGATGAGAAAGGCTTTTTTCTTATTCATACCATCTTTGAGCAGCGGCAGCGCCACAGCTGTTCCTTCGGGATAGTTCTGGATACCGATACCCAGCGCAAGGGCAAGAGCGCCTGAAAACAGGGCAGGATCTGCAGTATTGCTCATGGCGAGAGAAAAAGCAAGGCCCACAGCCATTCCCTCAGGAATATTATGGATGGTAATGGCCAGTATCAGCATCAGCGTACTCTGTTTGAGACTGGCAAGCTTTCCGTCTGCCAGACTTCGCATGTAATGGCGATGCATAAAAGCATCGGCTATGAGTAGTACGATGACACCCAGAAGAAATCCGCAGCTGATGACAAGCCAGCTGATTTGACCGTTTTCATCTGCCCGGTCGATGCCGGGGAGCAGCAGGGACCATACAGAGGCAGCAATCATGACACCGCCCGCAAAACCAAGAAATACTGACTGAATGCTGCTGCTGACTTCCCGTTTTACCCAAAAAACATTGAGGGCACCCAGAGATGTCACCGAAAAGGTAAACAGGGTGCCCAGTAAAGCCCATGTAATTCCGTTCATGTTCATCTATCACTCCCAAAATCATCATTTTTCTGTTTCTGTAATACATATTTATGATGAAGAGTGGAAGATGGTGCCTGGCAGATCAGAGTTACCTGATCTGGCCGTTTCCTGTAATGATATATTTGTAGCTGACCAGCTGTCCCACGCCCATGGGACCTCTTGCATGAAGCTTCTGGGTAGAGATTCCGATTTCTGCCCCCAGTCCCAGTTCTCCTCCGTCTGTAAAACGGGTGGAAGCATTGTGGTAAACGGCTGCAGAGTCTACTGAAGCGAGAAATCTGTCCGCGGCGGACTGATCCTCGGTAACGATACATTCGCTGTGATGTGTGGAGTAACGTTCAATGTGATCGATGGCTTCATCTATAGAATCTACGATTTTTACCCCAAGGATAAAATCCAGATATTCACAGCTCCATTCGTTATCCTCAGCTTCCTTGATCTGAGGCAGCAGAGCCTTTGAAGCGGCATCTCCGCGAAGTTCCACGTTTTTTTCCGAAAGCTTTTCTGCCATGGCAGGCAAAAAGCGCGGTGCAATATCTTTATGCACCAGTACTTTTTCCGCGGCATTGCAAACCGACGGGCGGGAGGTTTTGGCATTAAAAAGAATATTCAGAGCCATTTCCGGATCTGCTTCTTTATCCACATAAATATGGCAGTTTCCGGCCCCGGTTTCGATCACAGGAACCTTGGCGTTCTCAACCACGGAGCGAATCAGTCCCGCACCTCCTCTGGGAATCAGGACATCCAGATATTCCGTCAGTGACATCATTTCTTCCGCGGAACTGCGGGAGGTATCCTCTACCAGCTGAATACAGTTCACGTCCAGACCGGTTCTTTCCAGTGCCTGACGCATCACATGGCAGATGGCCGCATTGGAATGAAAAGCTTCTTTGCCGCCGCGAAGAATGCAGGCGTTGCCGGCTTTGATGCAGAGTGCGGCACAGTCACTGGTCACATTGGGGCGGGCTTCAAAGATAATTCCGATGACGCCCAAAGGTACTGCTGTTCTTCTGATGTGCAGACCATTGGGAAGATCACGCTCTTCCAGAACTCTGCCTACCGGATCAGGCCACCGGGAAACGGCAAGAACGGCATCCGCCATAGATACAATACGGCTTTCTGTCAGAGTGAGCCTGTCAATCATAGAAGGAGACAGTTTTTCCCTTGCAGCTTTCAGATCCTTTTCATTTGCCGCCAGAATTTCAGGAATGTTTTCTTTCAGAGCGGCAGCAATACATTCCAGAGCTTTTGTTTTCTCCGATTCATCTGTGATGCGGAGAGTTCTTTCTGCCTGTTTTGCAAGCGCGCCCATAGTTTTTAGAACGGTCATATGTTTTCCTCCAGATTTCCGAATATGGTTCCGATATCTTTTCCGTCAAAAAGGTCATACAGATTGGCCGGATTATCCCCGCGAATTACGCAGCAGGGAATACCCGCGCCGGTTGAAATTTCTGCGGCGCTGATTTTTGTGGCCATACCGCCTGTTCCGAATTTTGAACCGGCTCCGCCTGCAAGCCGCACGATTTCCCGGTCAATGACCGGCACATGAGGAATACGGACAGCATCTTCATATTTTCGCGGATCTTTGTCGTAGAGACCGTCAATGTCGGTGAGGATCACCAGCAGATCTGAGTCTGTCAGTTTTGCCACGATGGCGGAAAGGGTGTCGTTGTCTCCGATACTGAGACCTTCCAGTTCGTCGGTGGCAACCGTGTCGTTTTCATTGACAATGGGAATCACACCGATGTCCAGCAGTTCCTTGAAGGTATTCTGCACGTTCAGGCGGCTTTTGTCCTGATCCACAATATCGGCAGTGAGGAGAACCTGTGCCACGGTCTGGTTGAATTCTCCGAAAAACTTGTCATACATAAACATCAGTTCACACTGTCCGATGGCAGCCAAAGCCTGTTTCTTACTGGTTTCATCAGGTCGCGAGGAAAGTCCCAGCTTGCCTACACCCACGCCGATGGCACCGGAAGAGACCAGAATAATCTCTTTTCCGGCATTCTGCAGATCACTCAGTACCTTGCACAGATTTTCAATGTGACGGATATTGACTTTGCCGCCGGAATGGGTAAGTGTGGACGTTCCCACCTTGATCACAATTCGTCTCCCTGCTGTAATTTTACTTTTATTCATAAAAAATCTCCAGACTTCTGTCCAAAATTCCATTGATATGAGCGATGAGTGTACCATAGTTGGTAAAAGGAACATCTGCCTGCCCGGCTCTTTCCATGCGGCTTTGCATCTCCCGTTCTCCGAGCATACAGCCTCCGCAGTGGACTATGAGGGAATAAGGGGATAAATCCTTTGGAAACTCACCGCCGCTGGTAAAGTCAAACTGCAGTTTTTTTCCTGTGTAGTTTTCAATCCATGACGGCAGTTTGACGGTGCCGATGTCTTCACATTGTCTGTGGTGGGTACAGCCTTCGCTGATCAGTATCAGGTCTCCGTCAGACAGTGAAGACAGACTGTGAGCCCCGTGAACTGCAGTATCCAGAATCCCCTTAAATCTTGCCATCAGGATGGAAAAGGAGGTGAGCTTCACATTTTCGGGTACAATTTCCTTAACCTGATGAAAGGCCTGACTGTCAGTTATAACAAGTGCGGGCGGCTGTCTGAGTGATGAAAGACAGCCGGCAAGCTGAGGAACCTGTGTAACCATGCAGACAGCATGACTGTCCAGAATGTCACGGATAGTCTGAACCTGAGGGAGGATCATTCGTCCTTTGGGGGCAGATGCATCTATGGGTGTGACCAGAATGACCTGATTTCCTTCGTTTAATTTATCGCTAATCAGTTGTTTGGTCTGTTCAAGAGGCTTTGCGATTTCAGCCAGCCTTTCTTTCAGTTCTGTAATTCCCTGCCCGGTCAGAGCGCTGATGCGGATGTACGGAAAAGAGTAATCAGGTTCGGGCCTGTTTTCGTTGAGCGCCTCCATATCCAGATCGACTTTATTGAGTACGACGATAAAAGGAATTCTGCGCTCGCGGAAAAGATTCATCAGTTCCATATCTTCCTTTGAAGGACCGATGAAATTATCGATGACAAGTACCGCCATGTCGGTCTTTGCCAGAATATCATAGGTTTTTTCCACACGCAGTTTTCCGACTTGTCCCTCATCATCGATACCGGGGGTATCGATGATGACTACAGGACCCAGAGGAAGCAGTTCCATGGCTTTCTGTACCGGATCTGTTGTTGTGCCTTTCACTTCGGAAACAATGGACAGAGACTGCCCGGTCACTGCATTTACCACACTGGATTTTCCCGCATTGCGTCTGCCGAAAAAGCTGATATGCAGCCGGTTTGCCGAAGGGGTCTGATTAAAATCTGAAGTCTCTCTTGCCATGTTCTATCTCCCTGATATATTCTTCTGCAATAGTCCGAACTTTTTCTTTCGGAATATTGTCAAGTTCTCTTTCAATAAGCGCTTCACCGACTTTTCGGGTTTCGTCGGAGGCATAATCCACCAGATATTCTTTCAGTGTCATCAGCGCATTAGGATGACAGCAGTTCTGAATCTGACCGTTTTTACAAAGAGTCATAAAGCGGTCACCCGTACGTCCTTCCCGGTAGCAGGCGGTGCAGAAACTAGGAATATAATCCATATCCATGAGCCATTTGACCACTTCATCCAGAGTTCTGTTGTCATCTGTCTCAAATTGAGCGGAGCTTTCTTCTTCCGGTTCCGGCTCATCATAGCCGCCGACGCTGGTTTTGGATGCGCCGCTGATTTGAGAAATGCCCAGATGCAGTGCTCTTGCGCGCATTTCCTGACTTTCTCTGGTTGACATGATCATACCGGTATACGGAACGGCGATTCTGATGATGGCTATGATCTTTGCAAAGAGATCATCGGTGATTCCTCCGTCTACGCCGCCGTCAAAGTCTGCCGGGTCAACATCGTCTGCCGGGCGAACTCTCGGCACGCTGATGGTATGAGGACCCACGCCGTGAACTGCTTCCAGATGTTCCGCATGCATCAGGAGACCGGCAAGTTCATAGCGATAGAGATCAAGTCCGAAGAGAACCCCAAGTCCCACATCGTCAATACCTGCCTCCATGGCTCTGTCCATGGCTTCGGTGTGCCATGCATAATTGTGTTTCGGTCCTGTCGGATGGAGCTTTTCATAGCTTTCCTTGTGATAGGTTTCCTGAAACAGAATGTAAGTGCCGATACCGGCATCCTTCAGCATTTTGTACTCTTCTACTGTAGTTGCCGCAATGTTTACATTGACACGGCGGATGGCTCCGTTTTTGTGATTGATGGAATAGACGGTTTTGATACATTCCAGAATGTATTCAATAGGATTGTTTACAGGATCTTCGCCGGCTTCCAGAGCCAGTCGCTTGTGGCCCATGTCCTGCAGGGCGATGACCTCTTTCCGGATCTCCTCCTGAGTCAGTTTTTTTCTGGCAATGTGTTTGTTCTGGTGATGATAAGGACAGTAGACGCAACCGTTTACGCAGTAGTTGGAGAGATACAGCGGCGCGAACATGACAATTCTGTTGCCGTAAAAATCCTTCTTAATCTGCTCTGCCAGTGCATACATCTCTTTGGTGAATTCTCTGTCCTCGCAGGCGAGAAGTACAGATGCCTCTCTGTGAGAAATACCTTTGCGCAGGGCAGCTTTATCCAGAATACTGCGGATAAGCTCCCTGTTATCCTTGTTCTCGTCGGCATAGGCCAGAGAATCCATTATTTCTTTGTGATCGATAAACTCTTCAGCTTTCAGTGATTTTGGATTATACATTTGTTTTTTCCTTTCTTTCGGGTCAGGTTCCTTAATTATGTCAGGAAGCTTTCCCGTTAGTTTAAATTTTGGTCTTAGATTTGATGTTATTCTTCTGTGAAGAAGGGATGATCGCCCCGTTCCGCCACGGCCTCATAGCCTATACCGGCAAGCTGCTCTTTTAATTCCTCAATTCCTTCCGCACACTCGACGCCGGCAGACGGTTTGCGATCATAGAGGCAGTAGAGGCTTCTCACCGATTCAGGTGTGATGTTAGGCATAATTACATTTGCACCTGCCTTAATGCCGAGCAGTCTGCCGTCTTCTGTCGCACTGCTCAGGGCGGTGGTTGCAGGAAGCAGGATATCCGGTTTCATCAGCCTGATGACAGAAAGCAGTTTCAGGGTGAGTTTTGGAGAACCGCCGGGCTGATCTTCAAAAGGTGTTCCGGCAGCCGGAAGGAATGGTCCGATTCCGACCATATGAGGACAGAATTGCCCGATAAATTTAAGATCTTCCACAATATGAGGAATGGTCTGCCCGGGTGCACCGACCATAAAACCACAGCCTGTCTGGAATCCTATGGATTTCAGATCAAACAGGCAGTCCGTGCGATCAGAGAGCATCATCTCTTCCGGATGAAGACTTTCATAAAGATCCAGATCGGCGGCCTCATGGCGAAGAAGGTAACGGTCTGCGCCCGCATCATACAGGTTCTCGTAGCTTTCTCTGCTGCGTTCTCCCACGGACAGTGTAATTGCACAATCAGGGAACTTTTCGCGGATAGAGGCTACCAGGGGTACCAGCCTGCTGTCATCCCAATAAGGGTCTTCGCCTCCCTGCAGGACAAAGGTTCGCAGGCCCAGTTCATAGCCCTTTTCGCAGCATTCCAGAATCTGCTCCGGTGTCAGTCTGTAACGCCGGATTTCCCTGTGGTCTCTTCTGATACCGCAGTAATAACAGTTGTTTTTACAATAATTGGTAAATTCGATAAGTCCTCTCAGGAATACTTTGTTTCCGAAATACTCTTTGCGGGCAGCAACTGCCTGTTCGGTCAAGTACCGGCTTTCTTCCGGACCGGAATAGAGAAACAGCGCTTTCCAGTCCTGAACCTGAGGGAATCTTCCTGACTTAATTTCGTCAATGGTTTTTTTGATTTTTTCATTCATATGCGTATACCACCTTGCTGCTGACACCCGGGATTCTTCCGATTTTTCCGGAAAGTGCATTGATAATATCTTCCGGGGCATCTATTGCGATACTGATAATGTGAATTTGCCGTTCTCTGTAGGGCAGCCCCATGCGGCCTATAATATACTGGCTGCACTGATGAAGCAGCGCGTTAATCTCTTCTGCTGCCGAAGCTTCTCTGACAATAACGGAAATAATTGCGACTCTTGTATCCACTGCTCACCTCCTGTATGTAATGACTCTATGATAACATAAAAATTATCATATTTATACACGTGATTTGGTAATTTTAAAGGTTTTTGTGTGAAAAGCATGTTAATTTTCTTCCTGTTCTGGCGGGGAGGAAAGCCGATTGACGGAAAGTCTGCCGCAGATGGAAAGCGGGGGCGATTGCGCAGGAAAGGGAATTAGGCTATAATGATAAAAACAAGCCTGATACCCGGAGGTAACCATGAAAGAAATTGCAGTAGTCGCATCTGAAAGAAAGCTGGCTGATATTCTCAAGGAGAATATTGAAAAATATCTGCACAGGTATGCCCGGTTCGTCTCTTTCACCACTGCGCAGACCGATCAGATGGAGCAGATTCCGGCTGATTATGTGCTGTTGTCTGCTTTTACCATCTATCAGAAGGTAAATAAAAAAATCGGACCTGATTCGGAGATCATCATACTTTCTCTGTCTCTGAACAAGAGTCAGATCGATCAGCTCCGGAAGATCCCGGAGGGAACCAGAGCTCTACTGGTCAATTTTGACAGCCGTTCCTGCCTGCATACGATATCCTGCATGTATGATGCCGGGATCAGCGGACTGGAACTTTACCCTTATTATGGCGAGGGTGAGTATGACAAAAGTATTAAAGTTGCCATTACGCCTGACGAAGCACATCTGGTTCCGCCGGAAATCGAACAAGTTTATAATATCGGACAGAGTTCTGTGGATCTGAACAGTCTGTATAATATTGCGGATAAACTGGGAGTTCATGAGGAGTTTTCTGCCAACGAAGCCAATGAAGCGAAGAAAGAGCATTACTTTCTCAACTCCAGCATGGATCGTCTTCTCAACGACAAGGAGAGCCTGTCAGATAAGCTGAATGCACTGATCCAGCTGATGAATGAAGGAATTGTCATTGCAGATGCCGTAGGGAGAATTTATCTTACCAACCATAAAGCGGAGCGCCTGCTTGCTGCAAGGACACAGATGCTGGTGGGTTTTAACATTACAGAAGTTCTGCCGGAACTGGACGTAGGTTCCACCAGAGAAAGGCTGATTAAGACACCTTCCGCAAACCTCATTGCAACCTCTGTGGAGATCAGGAGGGAAGGGGAAATGGCAGGATATATCATCACTCTGCAGGATTTTGAAGAGACGGAAGAAATCCAGCACGGTATGAGAGCCAAACTGAGTGAAACCAGTCATAGAGCCAGATATTATTTTGAGGATATTCTGGGAAACAGCAGGAAAATCAGAGATGCCGTATCTGATGCCAGACAGCTGGCTTTTTCGGATGCATCGGTGATGATCATCGGAGAAAGCGGTACAGGAAAAGAGATGTTTGCACAGAGTATTCACAATAATTCCGGAAGAAGAAAATATAACTTTGTGGCGGTCAACTGTGCGGCGATACCTGACAATCTGCTGGAAAGTGAAATGTTCGGTTATGAGGAAGGCTCTTTTACAGGTGCCAGAAAGGGTGGAAAAATGGGTTATTTTGAACTCGCTCACAGAGGAACCATTTTTCTGGATGAAATTGCGGAGATGCCTCCTCAGCTGCAGTCAAAGCTTCTTCGGGTTCTGGAGGAGAAAAAGGTTATGAGGGTCGGCTCTCATAAAAATATTGATGTTGATGTGAGAATCATTGCTGCCACTAACAAAAATCTCTTTGAGATGGTGGAAAAGGGAGAATTCAGAGAAGATCTCTACTACAGACTTAACGTGCTGCCACTGTTTATTCCACCGCTTAGAGAACGCAGGGAAGATATTCTGCCGATTTTTTATGCGCAGATCAGGAATATGAACTGCAGGCTGCAGCTGAGTCCGGCGGCAGAAGAAATCCTTCTCAATCATTCATGGCGCGGCAATGTGCGGGAACTTCGCAATGTGGCAGAATTTCTGGCAAGCAAGGGAAAATCCTATGTGGAAAGCAGTGATTTGCCGCCGCTGCAGCACAGTATGAGATCGGACTCTCTCTCTGTTGCTGCAGGGCGCTCTTCGGTACAGGACCGGTTTCTGCTTAATGAGGGAAGAGAACTGGAACTGTATTATGCGATTCTCAGAGAACTTCGGCTGGGAATGGAGAGAGGGGAAAGATACGGAAGAAAAAGACTGATGGAACGGATTAACGGCAGAGGAAGTCTTTATACCGAAGGAGAAATACGAAGAGGTCTGCAGAAACTGGATTCCTATGGGTTTATCCGTTCTGCAAAAGGAAGAGGAGGAAGCGCAATCAATCCGGAAGGGGAGAAACTTCTGTCCGTTATTGAGGATCTGCGAAGAGGTTCCACAGAATAACGCTGAAAAAGTGACAGTTCGATACTGTAAATCAGAGAGACCGCCTGCAATTGCAAAGTGGTCTCTCCTTGTATATCCGGGCATAAAAAATAATGGTAAATTGGTTAATGATTTGCCTATTTTGCAAAAATCCATGGACATCACGGAGAAAAATTGCCGGTTTGGGCGGGAAACTGCGGGGGTTTCTGTTTGGCACGTGAATTGCTATTAAATAATTGTGACAGCAATCATTGCAGACTGATTTTTAGCATTGTATAGAGAGGAGAAAAAAATGGGAATCTTAAATGCAATTAACAGTTTTTTTGCCAACATCGTTCCGATAGGGGATATTCTGTGGGTATTTCCTCAGAATTTTGAATGGTATGCATCCATTCCGATAGTCGGTAACATTCCTTTTGCCATCTGGCTTCTGGTCGGGATGGGTGTTTTCTTTACCATCAGAACCAGAGCCGTGCAGTTCAGATTTTTCAAAAGAGGTCTGAAAACCCTGACGAAAAAGACGAATACGACTGTGGGAGTAAGCCCTCTGGCGGCTTTTCTGCTGAGTACGGCCATGCGTATCGGACCGGGAAACATTACCGGGGTTACCGGCGCAGTGGCAGTAGGAGGTCCCGGGGCCATCTTCTGGATGTGGGTTTCTGCACTTTTCGGCATGGCC
>CASEOD010000088.1 GCA_949289445.1 uncultured Eubacteriales bacterium | reverse complement strand
AATCCGGAACACATCAGAAGCTGCTTATAAAGCTGAGGTGACTGGGGCAGTCCGTAAAAACATCCCGGATGCACACGGCTTGGTACAAGATAGTCTCTCGCTCCTTCCGGTGTAGTCTTGCCCAGCATGGGAGTCTCGATTTCAAGGAAGCCTTCCTCACTGAAAAACTGACGTGTCAGTGTCATAACACGGCTTTTCATCATAAGATTTCTCTGAATATCCGGTCTGCGCAGATCCAGATAACGATATTTCAGACGCACCTCTTCCTTTGTCTTGCAGTTTTCCTCCACCTGGAAGGGAGGCGTCAGTGATTCGGAAAGAATCCTCAGTTCTGACGGGATAACCTCGATCTCTCCGGTAGAGATCTTGTCATTGACCGCGCCGGAACGTTTTGCCACCTCGCCTGTGATAGCGACTACGTATTCTGAGCGAAGAGAAGCCGCTTTCTCAAGAAGCGCCGGCTCCGTCTTTCCTTCTTCACATACCACCTGTATAATACCGGAGCGGTCTCTCACATCTACAAACACAAGTCCGCCCTTATTTCTGTTCTTCTGCACCCATCCCATTATCGTTACTGTCTGTCCTGCATTTGCCGCAGACAGCTCGCCGCAGCGGTGGGTTCTCTTAAGTCCCTGCATTGATTCAGCCATAATTTTCTCCTTTTTCTGACAATTTCTTTCAAAGGGGACAGACCCCTTTCCAAAAGGGTCTGTCCCCTTTCGCTGAAGTTTTCTGATAATTTTATCTTTTCTCTGCCGCCTACAGATTTTCTACGGAATCGCGGTAACATTCTGTGATGTCTGTATACCCCTGTTCTGCAAGCTGTTCCTTCTGGAACTTTTTGTTCTTTTTCATGTTGACAATCATGACCTGTTTTCCTGCCCGGCGCTCGTTTCTGGCCAGTTCCAGCACTTTGAGCATGCCTTCCTGGTGCATGTTTTTTTCTACAAGAAATGCTTTCTTTACTCTGCTGTCCGGAACCTGGTATCCTCTCTCAAGAAGCAGCATGACAATACGCTCAAATCCGATGGAAAAACCAACTGCCGGAGTGTCCTGTCCGGTAAATTTTCCGATCATTTTGTCGTATCTTCCGCCGCCGCCCACGGAACCGCCGAATTCATCCATAGAGATTTCGAAAATAGTTCCTGTGTAATAGGACATGCCTCTTACAAGAGTCGGGTCGAAGAACATTCTGAAGTCTGCTTCCTTCTGACTTTCCACACTGGTGATAATCATTTCCAGTGAATCCGCTGCTTCAGGCGCGAGATAGCCCTGTAATTTTTCTTTGCATGAACGTACACCCGCCACATCGTTCGTAATCTCTTTAAATAACTGAAGATATTTTTCCACGGATTCTTCTGCATAACCATTCTCCTTAAGCTCTGCCTCTACGCCTTCCAGACCGATCTTGTCCATTTTATCCAGAGTGATGAAAATGCTGTCATAGTCTTCCTCGGGAAATCCGCTGTATGCGGCCATAGCCTTCAGAAAACGCCTGTCATTGATTCGGATGGTGAAGTTTTTAAAATCCAGCTTTCCGAGAAGTGCCGTCGTCGCCAGAATCAGCTCAATTTCCGCCAGGTTGGACGGCTCGCCCAGAATATCAATGTCACACTGCATGAACTGGCGGAATCTTCCTCTCTGGGGGCGATCCGCTCTCCACACATTGCCCATCTGAAGCGCCTTAAAAGGGGAAGGCAGTTCATTTGCGTGATTTGCGTAGTAACGGGACAGCGGCACGGTCAGATCATACCGCAGGCCTCCGTCCACCAGATCCGCCTCTTCTTTTGCCTGGTCAATTTTCAGCTTTTCCCCTCTTTTCAGAATCTTAAATATCAGTTTTTCATTATCTCCGCCCTGTTTGCTGCACAGGTTTTCAATATGCTCCACACAGGGGGTCTCAATTGAGGAAAAACCAAACGTCCTGTATGTGTCTTTAATCAGACCGATCACGTAATCCCTGATTTCCATTTCCCCGGGCATGATGTCCTTCATGCCGGTAACCGGCTTCTTCTTCAGCGCCATAATTCTTCTCCTTTCATCCTGCCTGCCGTAATTATACGGCACTGCGGTCCGCCGCTTTGGCTTTCCGCTCTATCATCTCATCAATCCGGCTGATATACTCTTCTATGTTTTTCACATTCTCCACCCGGATCAGATCTGTCTCTTTTCCATTTCCCGTACTTGTCTTTTCCGGGAGCACAAACTTTGTGGACGCGCCCGCTCCGGCTGCAAGTATGGTCTGTTTTTCTTCCATAATCAGTATATTGTATATTCCGGCTTTGTCAACCTCTGCATATCCCACATTTTCAAAATTTCCCGCTATATTTTTCTGACGGTACAGATAATAGGGAACCAGCCCCATTCT
>CASEOD010000087.1 GCA_949289445.1 uncultured Eubacteriales bacterium | reverse complement strand
AGAGATATTTCTATCCCTACTACGCCATATTGATTCTCTTTTTCCTCGGAATAATAAGCTTCCATATCTTTCGGAGATGCGTCATTTACATCATCTTCTGTATAACCGCATTTTAATAACGGCAAATTACTGTACAATTCTGCAAATGACTTGAAAACAAACAGATTCTTAACCGTTACCTGCAAACGATTATCAGCATCCTGCCTATTGACAAAAATTATAATATCTCCAATTGAAATCTGCTTTCTTTTATCATCATATAAACGAAGTTCTATCGTTTTCTTCCCATCCCTTATTTTTTTCATTGGAGAAGGAGCAAGTTTCATCGTATGTTTTTTTACCATCGGCATATCCTTCCTGCCAACCACTTTTATTCCCAAAATATTGTACTTTTTTTGTTTGCTGTACCAAGCTTTATGAACCAGACATCTATTAGCAATCCTCTCACAAACCTGCAATCTCAAAAGGTAATCCTTTCCTACTTTCTCTTCCTCTGCAACAGCACGATACACTCTGTATGTTTCGTCCACGGGAAATTATCAAAAGGCTTGGCGTACTTCACCTGATACCCCAGGTATACAAACTGCTGCAGATTCAGTGCCAGAGACTTGGGATTGCAGCTGATGTACACAATCTGCGGAACCCCGTAGCCCGCAATCTTCTCCACAGCGTCCATAGACATGCCTACCCGCGGCGGATCCACTACGATAACCTCCGGCGTTTCCTGCAGTTTCTGCAGCTCTTCAAACACATCTCCGGCAATAAAGTGACAGTTGGTCAGGCCGTTAAGCTCTGCATTGACTCTCGCCGCTTCCACAGCCTCCTCCACCAGCTCGATACCGGTAACCTGACCTGCTTTCAGCGCCAGTACCTGACTGATGGTACCGGTGCCGCAGTAAAGGTCAAAGGCCTTCTTTCCCGAAAAGTCGTCGATAAGGGCAAGAGCCTCGCTGTAAAGACGTTCCACAGCCTCCACATTAGTCTGAAAGAAAGAGAAAGCGCTGACCTTAAACTTCAGTTCCAGAATCTCTTCCATGTAATAATCCCTTCCGTACAGGGTTCTCAGTTCTTCGCAGGTCACCTTGTCTGCGATATTGTCGTTCAGGGTGTGAAGAATACCGACAATCTGATTGGAAAGTGACAGTGCCAGAAGTCCTGCCACATATCCCGCTTCATCAAATTCCTCATCTCTGGATGTCACAATGTTGACAAGCAGTTCTTCCGTTCTGATACCCTTGCGGACAATCAGATGGCGCAACAGTCCCTTATGGCTTTTCTTGTTATAGTGGCGGTAGCCGTGGCTTTCCGCAAATTCCAGATTAAATTTCAGAATCCGGTTAAAATCCTCGTCCACAAGCTGACACTGATCCACAGTGACGATGGACATGAAGTTTTTCTTTTTATGCATGCCGAGACAGACAGGGCCGTCTTTGACAAAATCTCCAAAGGTATACTCCATCTTGTTTCTGTATCTGTACTTGTGCTCCTGTGGGCAGCCTTCAATGGCGTCAAACACCTCCGGTCTGATGCCTCTGTCCTCAAAAAGCCTTCTGACCTCCTGTTCCTTCAGAGCAAGCTGCTCTTCATAGGGCACGCCCTGATAGACGCAGCCTCCGCAGAATTCATCGTGGACACAAACCTTAAAATCTTCCATATTTACTGTAAAACTCCTCTTTATATTCTAAAAATCTATCCTCTTCTATGGCTGTTCTGATGTTCTCCATCATTTTCAGCAGAAAATGGATGTTGTGATTGGAAAGCAGCATTGCAGAAAGCATTTCATCAGCCTTAAAGAGATGACGAAGGTAAGCTTTGGAATAGTTCCTGCAGGTATAGCAGTCACATTCAGGATCCAGCGGTGTAAAGTCTCTCTCATACTTTGCATTCTTGATGTTGACTCTTCCGTGGCTGGTGGTGCAAAGACCGTGACGGGCGATTCTGGTCGGCAGAACGCAGTCGAACATATCCACGCCCCGCTCCACACCTTCAAAGAGATAATCGGGACTTCCCACTCCCATCAGATATCTGGCCTTGTCCTTCGGCAGATAATCCACACAGTCGTCCAGAATATCCAGCATCAGCTCCTTAGGTTCTCCCACAGACAGACCACCGATGGCATATCCTGGCAGATCCAGCTCCACAATCTCCTCTGCACTCTGTTTTCTCAGATCCTTGTACATGCCTCCCTGCATGATGCCGAACAGAGACTGGCGCTCCACATCCTTGTGGGCGTCTTTGCACCGTTTCAGCCAGCGGGTGGTTCTCTCCAGTGAATTTTTCACATAGGTCCTGTCTGCCGGATAAGGGGCGCACTCGTCAAAAGCCATCATAATGTCAGAGCCCAGAGCATTCTGAATTTCCACAGCCTTTTCCGGGGTCAGCATATGACGAGAACCGTCTATGTGACTCTGAAAGCGCACACCTTCCTCGGTAATCTTTCTCAGTTTTCCCAGGGAAAACACCTGGAATCCGCCGCTGTCTGTGAGGATGGCTCTGTCCCAGTTCATGAATTTGTGAAGACCGCCGGCCTCTCTGATGATCTCATGACCCGGTCTCAGATAGAGATGGTATGTGTTGGACAGAATGATGCCTGCTCCCATCTCTTTTACCTCTTCAGGGCGCATTGCCTTTACTGTGGCCTGAGTTCCCACAGGCATGAATACAGGCGTCTGTATATCTCCGTGAGGTGTGTGGAGCACGCCTCTTCTAGCCTTTGTTCTTGTATCTGTCTTTATTAAATCGTAAGTTACTGCGTGTTTCATAATAATCCTTTCTGATGTACTTTTTCTGTACTTTTATCCTGTCTGTGTGCTGCCGGAGCTTTCTCCCCGTTCAGCTTCCTCTCTTCTGACTCTGAAAAATGCAGAAAATCAGTCTGCAGGACATGTTATTTATTTTACAATATTCTACTAATCTATACAACCCAAAAAAATCCACTCTGCGTCTGCAGTGTGGATTTTCTGACCATAAGAGTATGGTTAAAATGTGTCTTTAATGGTGCTTGCCATGCGGGATACATCCCGTTTCACATCACCCATGTCTTCGGCAGTGCGTCTTGCTTCTCTGCCCAGCTTTTCCTTATCTGCCGGTGACAGCCATTTATACGCACAGTAACCTGCTGCGCCTGCCGCTGCCAGCATAGCCGCATCTTTGACTAAATTATTCATACTTTACACCCCATTTCTTTCTTTTTACTGTTAGTATGGTGTATAAAGCGCTGAATATGTGTGTCAGTTTCTGACGATTTGGCTTTCTGCAAACAGTGCTCAGCATGATTTCTCTACTTCGGTCGTTTTTATTCGATAAAACCGCCGCCCACTGCCAGCTCTCCGTCAAAAAAG
>CASEOD010000086.1 GCA_949289445.1 uncultured Eubacteriales bacterium | reverse complement strand
TGAATGAAAATATTAAGAATTTACGAAAAGCAAAAGGGCTGTCACAGGAAGAACTTGCCAACAGGCTGAATGTCGTAAGACAGACCATATCGAAATGGGAGAAAGGCTTATCGGTTCCTGACTCAAGTATGCTGATCTCCTTAGCAGACGAACTGGATACTTCTGTAAGCACACTGCTTGGAGAAACCGTACCGGAACATGACTTAAAGGACACAGACCTAAAAAGTATTTCTGAAAAACTGGAAAGCATTAACCTGCAATTTGCCAAAAGAAGCAGGATGCGGATCCGGCTGACCCGCTATCTGCTCCTTGCATTGTGTGTGCTTATAGCGGTAGGCTTTATTGCTTTTACGGCGATGCACGGTGAATATCTGGACTGGGATTACAGTAATCCGGAATATGCAGTTGCAGGGACTATACTGCATGGCGTTGAATTTTTGTTTGTAAGATTGGCGCCTTTCGCCTTTATCGGTTCCATCATCGGGATCATATTCACATATAAAAAAAGATAAATCCTTATCACATTATGGCAGGATTTTCTATCTCCATGGAAAAATGCTATTTGCGAAAAACTTTGAGAAACGGAGGAACTCTCATGAAACGATTTGGAATGATGCTTCTTACCCTGGCTGTACTTCTCAGCCTTTCTGCCTGTTCTGAAAAAGAGGAGGCTTTTACGCCGGATTACGATTCCGCAATCGGTGTGATCTTCGTAAATAACTCACAGCCTCTCCCAGAAAAGGAAAAGGTTTATGCAGACTATGCGGACTACAACTATTCTTTCAATCTGGATGCTGCCTGCATCTACTATTTTAATGCCAGCGCAGAGGAAGCATATGCCGGAGACCAGAACCTGACATATCTGACTTTCAGCGCAGATCTGGACGAAAATACTGTTGGAGCGGAAGGCGAAGCCGCCTATCACTTAGAAGAGGAATCTGATAATTCTGTCACTGCATATTATTTATATCACGACGAAGACGGCGTGTATTTTGATACAGAAACCTATTTCGATACGTTTGAAGTTACTGAAGGATGTTCTGTAAAAGGGATTGATTATCCCAGCCTTGTTTCCTTTACCCTTACCGAACCGGCAGTCTCCTTCACGCTCAAAGAGTATGATGCAACACATAAAATACTCTCTGAAAAAGAGTATACACCTGATGATGTTACTGATTACCAGACTTTCAAATTGGGGAGTGACACTGCTTCTGTCGAAGTAACAAGCATTGCTGCCAACGGCACAGAAATGGACACGCAAACAATCTCTCCGGAGAATTATACCGCTGCTATATGCTTTGATACCGGCGGGCAGATTCTTGGAAGCAAAATCCTTCGTTTTGACTGGGAAGAATGAAAATCACAGTATAAAGGATATAGCAATATGGAAATCAATGGGTACTTAGTTATTTGCTTATTAACAGGATTTATGTCGGTAGTTGAAAAGGTTTCAGCATTAACGCACAGTATGCATAACACCGCCAGCACTTACAATGACGGTGTTTCCTTTACCCGTTCTCTCTGCCACCCATCTGCAATGATTATCATTTCATGAGTAATATTGAACTGCTTTTCTGTGTCTAATAGATGAAAGGGGGTGCGAAAAGATATAATGCCGACAGATCAATATTTAGAAAGACTGATGC
>CASEOD010000085.1 GCA_949289445.1 uncultured Eubacteriales bacterium | reverse complement strand
GAAAATATAAAATGTCAAATTCATTTGGCGTCAGTCCGACTTCTGTACCACCCATAACCACACGTCTTGTTCTCGGATAGATTTCAAGTTCACCGATATGGATTCCATCCGGCAGGATTCCGGCTGTTCCTTCCGACTCTCCGGGAATACCTAAAAGCAGAGAGGAAATTTCACCGCTCAGCATATCCCGGATTCCCGCAAGGAACTCCTGCACACAATCACTTTCCGGCGGCTCCTTTATCAGTTTTTCCAGCAGCCAGGTTTCAAGGACGGAATCCACCGGGACGAAACTGATTTTCTTTTTCACTGGCAATTCCTCCTTTCAGATTATCTGATCATGCTTTTTCTGATAGACGGACTTCATGACAGTTGTAAAAATCATATATGCCACGGCTGCCGCTGTCAGAAATCCGAAATACCACACGGGAAGTCTGGTCAGACCGTACAGAGATGCGCTGTCTGTAAAAGTCAGCAATGTAAAGGCAACGATTCCTATGAACGTAATACAGGCAAAAGGTGCCGAAGGTCTGCTCTGTACAATAGGAAGTCTGTTTGTCCGCAGAAAGTAGAGAACCAGAACCTGTGTCCAGAGAGATTCCAGAAACCAGCCGGTCTGAAACAGGGAAATATATCGAGCCTGCAGCACCGGTTCTGTCAGATCATAGTACGTCATTCCTCCGCACATTGCGGGACACAAAACATAATAGAGAAACAGGAACGTCACGATGTCAAACAGTGAGCTGATGGGACCAAAGTGCAGCATAAACCGTCCAAGACTCTTTCCGGACCAGTCTTTCGGTCTTTGAAGTTCTTCCCTGTCAACATTATCCCAGGGCAAAACGATGCAGAGTATGTCGTAAAGCAGATTCAGCAGCAGTATCTGTACAGATGTCATAGGCAGAAACGGCAAAAAAGCGCTGGCGCAGACAACGGCAAAGATATTGCCGAAGTTGGAACCGGCTGTTATTTTTACGTATTTCAGCATATTTGCAAAAGTTTTCCGGCCTTCCAGCACTCCCTGTTCCAGCACGCCCAGATCTTTCTGAAGAAGGACCACATCTGCCGCATCTTTTGCCGCATCCACTGCCGTATCCACAGAAATTCCCACATTTGCCTCTCTTAGAGCCGGTATATCATTTATCCCGTCTCCCAGAAATCCCACTGTATGGCCCTTATCCCGCAAAGCCTCTACAATCCTGACTTTCTGTGCAGGCGTAAGTTCCGCAAAGACATGGATCTGTTCCACCGCATCGCTGAGTTCCCAGTCGGACATCCCGTTCAGCTCTCTGCCGGTCAGCATCCTGTCAGCCTCGATACCCACACGCCGGCAGACAGATGCCGCAGTATCCGCATGATCACCGGTAAGAATCTTCGGTGTAACTTTCAGTTTCTGCAAGGCCTCCGCAGAAGCTTTTGCGGTGGGTTTGGGCGCGTCAAAGAATGCCAGATATCCGATTAAGTTCAGATCCTGTTCATCCTCTGCAGTGATAGATATCTGATTTTTCATCTCCTTACATGCCACGGCAATGACCTTCATCCCGTCCTGCAGCATTTCGTCCACCACAGCAGACGCACTCTGCAGTCTGTCCCCTTCCATGGACAGAAGCCGGCCCTTATATGCGATATGGGAACAGCGATCGAGGACCTGCTTCACGTCTCCCTTTACAATCAGGCTGCAGCCGTTTTCATTTTTAATCAGCGTGCTGACCAGTTTCCTTGTGTAATCAAAGGGAATTTCATCCACCTTGGAATATTCAAGCAGAAGATCAGAAAAATGAGTTTCCCTTCCTTTCATGGACCGGCAGGCCAGAACTGCACTGTCTATGGGATTTCTGACGCCGGAATGACAGGCGCTGTTAAGAAATGCCCGATCAAGAACCTCTGTATTCTCATTTCCCAGAACATCCATATAGTATTCCAGCAAAATGTTTTCATGTGTCAGTGTTCCGGTTTTATCCA
>CASEOD010000084.1 GCA_949289445.1 uncultured Eubacteriales bacterium | reverse complement strand
GTGCAGGAAAATATCAAGCTTGGATATAGAACGACTATGATTATGGCTTTCCCTTGTGCTTTCGGTATTTTTGCTCTGGCAGAGCCGATTCTTCTGCTTTTGTATCCGGCACAGAAAGCCAGTGCGATGGCGGCAACACCGACTCTGATGATTATGGCTGTCAGTGTGATTTTTCTGGCAATTACTCAGACCTCTGTGGGAGTACTGCAGTCAATCGGCAAACAGATGGTTCCGGTCGTTCATCTTGCTATAGGTTGTGTGGGAAAAGTGATTGTCACATATATTCTGGTGGGTATTCATGATGTCAATATCAAAGGGGCGGCGCTTGGAACCATGCTCGCCTATGTGGTTGCGCTGATATTGAACAACCGATCTGTAAAACACTATACAGGTGTCAAATTCAACTATGATCTGACTTATGTGCGCCCTTGCATTGCAGCTGCCCTTATGGGTGTTGCTGCTTTTGCCGCCCACAAGCTGATGGTCGGCATTCTTGGAAACAGTATCGCAACTCTCCTGGCTATTGTGGTGGGAGCAGTGATTTATGTGATTCTGATTTTTACACTGAAAGCGATCACATTAGAAGAAGTTGCCTCTATGCCCGGCGGAACAAAACTGGTGAAAGTCATTAGAAAGTTTGTGAAATAATTATGAAAAAAGAGTATGAAGAATTATATTTGGTAAAAGATAATGAGGAAGACGCATTGAAACGTCTTATTGAAATAGTAAAGATTCTAAGGAAAGAATGTCCTTGGGATAAAGCACAGACTCATCAGACTCTGACTAAGTGCATGATAGAGGAGGCTTATGAGGCTGTTGAGGCAATTCAAAATGAGGATACGGAAAACCTTCGGGAAGAACTGGGAGATGTATTGCTGCAGGTCATCTTTCACAGTTCTCTTTCGGAGGAGGAGGGGAATTTTAATTTGACTGATGTCATCAATGAAGAATGTGAAAAGATGATACGCAGACACCCGCACATTTTTTTAGAAGAAAACGCAAAAACTATTGACAAAGCCCTTGAAAAATGGGAGAATATGAAGAGCAGAGAACATAATGAGCTCAATTATACTGACAGACTGAAGGACGTTCCAAAGGCGATGCCTGCACTTCTCAGAAGTTCCAAAGTCCAGAGCAAGGCAGCTAAGGTGGGATTTGATTGGGTTGATGTCAGCGGTGCATTTGCCAAGATAAGTGAGGAGCTCGATGAGTTCTGTGAGGCTTTTCGGCAGGGTGATGAAGCGGCCATTTCTGAGGAGTACGGTGATTTACTTTTTTCCATGGTTAATGTTTCCCGTTTCCTGGAGATAGACCCGGAGGATTCTCTTAACGAGGCTACCTGGAAGTTTATAGGTCGTTTTGAATGCATGGAAAAGATTGCCGAGAGCCGGGGCTTGGATTTAGGCAGTATGTCTTTGGAGGAAATGGACAACCTCTGGGAAGAAACAAAGAAGCACTAGGTTCAATGCTATGTATATGATTTAAGGAGGATTTATAATGAATAAGGCTGAACTCGTTGCTGCAGTAGCAGAGAAAACTAATTTTACCAAGAAAGATGCAGAAGTTGCGATCAATGCATTCCTTGCAAGTGTAGAAGAAGCAATGGTAAAAGGTGAGAAGGTACAGTTAATCGGATTCGGTACTTTCGAAACCAGAGAGAGAAAAGCAAGACAGGGAAGAAACCCTAGAAAGCCTGAGGAAGTTATCGAAATTGCTGCTTCTAAAGCTCCTGTATTTAAGGCAGGAAAAGCTTTAAAGGACGCTGTAAATAAATAAAGACAGGCATTGCAGGGACAACTTCGGTTGTCCTTTTTTCATGCTCGAGATCTGAGAGGAGTATTTATGAGAATTGATAAATTCCTGAAAAATTCAAGATTGATAAAGAGAAGAACGGTTGCAAAAGATGCCTGCGATCAGGAAAGAGTTTCTGTTAATGACAAGATTGTGAAGGCCGGTGCAGAGGTGAAGGAGGGCGACATCATTCGAATTTCTTTTGGAAACAGTTCTTTGACCGTTAAGGTTCTGAAACTGACAGAATCCTGCCGTAAAGAAGATGCGGCTTCCATGTATGAGATTATAGAAGAATAAGAGCAATACGTCATACTAAAAGATGCTGAGCACGTTTCAGCATCTTTTGATATTTATTATACGGTCATATGATATTTCTGAAACTGATTCCCTCGTTTTCATGAAGAAACCTAAGCTGCTCCTGAAGTGCAAGAAGTTCTCCGCTGCTGTTGGAGACATCCTCTGCTTTTATATACATCAGTGTTTTGGCGAAACAGCTGTCTGCATCATTGATCTGCTGTGTATCCAGAAAGAACAACGCTTTTTTTCTGTACCGATGCCATTTATCGTATTGTTTTTGAAAATTTTTTTCTGCAGTTGTCCAGTCTTCTGAACAGATAGCAGGCATGACGCTTTCTTTGCAGTCATCAATAATGCTGTGAAGATTTTTATCTGAATAATGGTAAAAAAATGCCCAGCATCCGATCAGGATGGACAGTGTTAAGACAGATATAATCAGAGATTTCATTTTGTGTACCTCACTTAGTTTATTTCACTGGAGAACATCTGCTTCGCGCGGGGAACGGGATATACATGGAAAATGCTTTTTCCGTCATAAAAAGCAACAAATACATCTTCAGGACGCTGAATGCCTTTTGTCTCAAGCATGCAGAGCAGTGTATTATAGTCAGTATTGGATTTTTCAAGATTATCCTCATAGACTATACCGTCACTGATTAAAACCAGAGGCAGCTTTTCCTGATCTGTCTTTGCGATAATAGAGAGTTCCCCGTTTGATTCCATAACGGCGTATTCAACATCGGATATGGAGGGACAATTGCCGATGCGAAGCTGTTCAAACAGATCATTGACGGTGATTCTGAGCCGTTTCATCTCTTTGACGTTGATCATACCTTTATCAATGATGATACTGGGGCGTCCGTTAATAAAGTTTTTAAACTTTTCATTTTTAATGGAGATATAGGAAAGCAGAACTTGAAGAAAAAGAAGGGTGAATATGGCTACTGCGCCGCTGATCAATGAAGCAGAAGGATCATCTATGGGAATTGATGCAAGTTCTGCAATCATAAATAGAACCACCATCTGAAAAGTGGACATTTTAGAGAGCTCAGATTTTTCCATAATTCTTAATGCAAACAAAACGACGACATATAAGATAAAAGTTCTGATACAAACAATAATCAAAAAATACACCTCCCAAGAGTTAATAATTCTATTGTGTACTTTAATTCCCTCTGATATACTATTATTTATGCGAAATCAAGAGAAAAAACAGAAACAATTTAAACTTTTCAGCAATACCGGCAAGTTCGGCATATTTTATGTTTTTGGCTATGGCGCTATGGGAGTTATGAACCCGCTGATCAGCCAGTATCTCAGCAGTATTGGATTTAGTGGAACTCAGATTGGGACAGTGACATCGGCAGCAACCGCAATTGCAGTTCTGGCTTCGGCATTTTGGGGAGAAAGATACTCCAACAGCCGTGACGGAAGGAAAGTAATTGCGCTGATATGTATTGCGGCAGCGGCAATGGGACTTGTAAACAGTCTGATCACCCTGTTTTTGTTATTTATAGTTACTTATGGAATCCAGTATTTTTTTCAGGGGCCTGTGATGGGCGTAGCTGATGCGCTGGTTCTTGAAAAAGATAATGAGAATTTTTCGAGAATCCGCCTGTGTGGAGCTGCAGGCTATGCGGCAGCAGTTTTTGCCGGCGGAAAAATCGGAGAACAGGCAGGCCTGACAAGTATCTTCTATCTTTATGCGGCAGCTTTTGCACTTGCAGCTTTTGCAGTTCTTTCTACGGAGAATAAAGAAGTGTCTGTTAAGCAGTTTTCGGAAAAGGGCCAGGATAAAGTCCGATACAGTGAACTTTTCAGTAATAAAAAAGCAATACAGCTGATCATCTGCGGAATATTTGTAATGGGAACCAATGTTGCCAATAATACTTATTTCGGTTTTCTGTTTAGAGACGGAGGAGGTACGGTTGCGGGAGTGGGAACGGCTTTTCTGCTTATGGTGGGGAGCGAGGCGCCATGCATGGCGCTGGCCCCGCTGGTATGCAGAAGGTTTTCCAGAGAAAAAACCATTGTAGCTGCAATGCTCCTGTCAACTTTAAGATTTGGAATTTATGCATTGGGACCATCAGACGAATTCCTGCTAGCAATTTTTTTTCTGCAGGGAATGGTAAATGGCGTACTCCTTACAGAGTATGTGAAATATTTATCTGCAGTAGTTGAACCGAGAATTATTGGAATTGCAATAGCGGCTTTCTACGCAGTAAGTTCCAATGGCGGAACCATTGTCTGCAATTTCTTTGGCGGTGTTGTAATGGACAGGCTGGGGAGCGTGGGAGTTTATGGATTCTTCAGCCTGCTGAATCTTATCGGAACTGTTTTATATGTTTGCTTCAGATTGCATCATCAGAGAACCATAAAGAACTGAGAATAAACAGGGAAAAAGAGCTTGACAGGAGAGAGAAAAGGTGGTAATCTAGACAAGCTGCCGCAGGAGCGGAGCGCCGCCGAAAAGAGGCCGGAAAA
>CASEOD010000083.1 GCA_949289445.1 uncultured Eubacteriales bacterium | reverse complement strand
GCTGATATTTACAGGAAAATGACCAGCAGGGAAAAGCTGGAGGAATCAATCCCACAGTGGGGAGATGCGATTGTCTGGAGTGAGTTACATAGATCGGCAGATCAACCGATCTACTGGGACTGATGACCAACACTTTTTGTCTTATAACCCCAAAAAGAAAGAGGGTTTTGTACAGGAACTGTTTTTCCTGCGCAAAACCCTCTCTGGATCTTATGTAGTTTATTTATAAGCTTCGATCATTTTTTCAAAAGCAGGAAGACTTCTTCTGATCATATCATTGGCTACACAGTAGGAAAGTCTCATATAACCAGGGCATTCGAATCCTTCGCCCGGAACAACCAGCAGATTATATTCCTCTTTTGCTTTCTGGCAGTAAGCCATGCCGTCACCGCCCGGAACTTCTACAAAGAGATAGAATGCACCGTCAGGTTTGGCACATTTGTAACCCATCTTTGTCAGCTCATCGTAAAGCAGGGTGCGGTTTTCGTCATAAGCCTTCAGGTCAGGCATTTCGTCTACACAGCGGGAAATAACCAGCTGTGGCAGAGTCGGAGCGCACACGTGACCGTTGGCACGGGCAGCGCCTGCAACTGCGTTGTAAATGTCTGCAGCATCATCACACTGGTCAGGAACACATACGTAGCCGATACGTTCACCCGGCAGAGACAGGCTCTTGGACCAGGAGTAGCATACGATTGTATTTTTGTAAACAGTAGGAATGAAAGTCACCTTTGCATCTCCGTATGTCAGTTCTCTGTAAGGTTCATCGGCAATGATGTAGATCGGATGACCGTATTCTTCGCCTTTCTTTGTCAGAATATCAGCCAGTTTCTCCAGAGTTTCCTTTGTATAAACCACGCCGGACGGATTGTTTGGAGAGTTGATGATGATAGCCTGTGTATGTTCGGAAATCAGTTCCTCCACTTTGGACAGGTTAATCTGGAAATGTTCTCTGTCAGCAGGAACAACAACCAGCTTGGCTCCATTCTTTTCAGTGAACGGACGATATTCCGGGAAGAACGGTGCCACAGCCATAATTTCTGCGTTTTCATCAACGGCTAAAGCCTTGATAACGGAAATAAGAGCAGGAGCTGCGCCGCAGGTGACAAACAGATTGGAAGCCTTGATGTCTGTGCCGAACCGCTTGTTCAGATTGGCAGCGATGGCTTCTCTGGTTTCATCAAATCCGCCGGCCATGGAATAACCGTGAACTTTGATGGAATCAGTGTCATCCAGAATATCTCTGATAGCCTGCTGAACTTTCTGCGGAGCAGGAATGCTTGGATTTCCCAGCGTATAGTCAAATACGTTTTCTGCTCCTACCACCTTTGCCTGAGCAAGACCGTAAGCAAACAGTTCACGAATCAGGGAAGGCTGGCTTCCCAGTTCGTACATGGTTTTATTGTACATAATGAATTCCTCCTCTAAAGCATTTTCGAAACGATTGCAAGAAAATATCCGTGAAAGGATATTTGTATGTTTCTATTTTACAACATTCCATTGACTTATGGAATTCACTTTATTATTATATATATATAACTTTTTTTAATAGATAAGGCGGTTATAATGGATACTAATAAAATCAAAGTTCTGATGCAGGCGGTGGAGAACGGCAGTCTGCTCAATACAGCGGCAAAGCTGGGTTATACGCAGGCAGGACTGACACATATGATGAAGTCTCTGGAGAATGAACTGGGAGTGGTGCTTCTGCAGCGGGGAAAGTTCGGTGTAAGGTTTACTGAGGAAGGAGAACGGCTGGCCCCCTATTTCAGAGAACTGATCAGGGTGGGAGAGAAAATAGAAAGACAGGTGGACATCATTCTGGAGCAGAAGGCATCTACGATTCGTCTGGCCTCTATTTCCAGCGTGGTCAGAACCTGGCTGCCCGATGTGATGCAGGCTTTTCAAAAGGAGAATCCCGAAATTTCCTTTGAACTGAAAGAGGGGGATGACCGGCTGTATCACTGGTTTGATCAGGGTCGGATCGATATGTGCATTACCAGCAATATGGTCAGGCGGAAGGACTTCGTTCCGCTGGTCCTGGATGAATTTTTTGCTGTACTGCCTTATGATTATCCTCTGAGGGATGGCGAACTTTTTCCTCTTCACAGAGTGGAAGAAGAGGATTTTCTTTTTCCGTCCTGCGCCGATGACTATGACGTGGGAAGACTGATGGCGGCGCAGGGGATCACACCCAACAGACAAAACACTTATGTGGATGACAACAGCGTCATGACCATGGTTGCCCGCGGATTCGGGTTCAGCCTGCTGCCGAGTCTGGTTCTGAAAAACTGTCATGAAAAAGTGAAGGTGGTTCCCCTTGACGTTCAGTGCAGCCGAAAAATAGGGATGATTTACAACAGTGGAAAAAACGGTTCTCCGGCGGTTAAAAAATTTGCGGATTTTTTGAAAAGCCGGAAGTTTTGAAAGCCGTGACGGGATAATATATAAGATAGTGAGAAAAGAAATCATAAAAGGAGTGTTGTATATGAAGGTACTGATGTTAAACGGAAGTCCACACAAAACCGGGTGCACCAATCGCGCTCTCACAGAAATTGCAGATGAACTTGCAGAACACGGGATTGACAGTGAAATCCTGTGGCTGGGGAATCAGCCTGTCAGGGACTGTATCGCCTGCGGGCAGTGCGCTGAGACGGACGGCAGATGTGTGTTTGATGATGATTCGGTCAATGAAATTATTGAAAAGGCCAAAACTTCCGATGGCTTTGTCTTTGGCACACCGGTATATTATGCTCATGCAAACGGGAGAATTTTGTCGGTGCTGGACAGAGTTTTCTATGCGGGAGGAAAATACTTTGCCCACAAACCGGGGGCGGCAGTCGCTTCTGCCAGAAGAGCAGGAACGACCGCTTCTGTAGATGTGCTGAACAAATATTTCACCATCAATCAGATGCCGGTAGTATCATCTACTTACTGGAATATGGTTCACGGCAACACGGCACAGGAGGTGGAGCAGGATCTGGAAGGTCTGAAAACTATGAGAAATCTGGCTTCCAATATGGCATGGCTGCTTTTCTGTATTGAGGCGGGACGGGAGAGGGGAGTCTGTCCGCCGAAGAATCAGAAAGTGGCGACAAATTTTATACGATAGAAACACTGCCCCGGAAACAGGGCAGTGTTTCTTTGAAACGCCTTCTGATATAATCTTATTAAAATGTTTAGTAATTTAAAGTATAATCATAATTATGTTTTATAAAAGGGGTGATATTATGAAACGCAGATTGATATTTCTGCTGGCGGCGGTTCTTTCTGCAAGCCTGGTGATGGGCGGATGCAATGGTGCTGAGGAGAAGATACAGCCGGCAGAACCGGGCATAACGGATGAAGCCGAATATGATGAAACCCTGGGACAAATCTATGGGGATGCCATAACAATGGACAAGGTTTTGGGCAAAGATACGCCTTATGTGAAAGTATATATCTGTCTGGAAATCGGTAAAATGCTTGGACATACAGAAGATGACGCCTTTCAGACCGCTGTAGAATCCGTAACTCTGTCTGAGGCTGTACAATGGTATGCGTCAGAAAACGGCGTTTCTGTATCAGAGCAAGCGGTCAGAGATTATATGGAGAAGTGCTTTGCAGAGATTAAAAAGACGAAAAACTATGTGACTCTGAATCGGAATCTGCAAAAACAGGGATTTTCTTTTGAGGAATATTATTTTCAGTTTCCTGAGATGTACCGATGGCAGTATATTGTGCAGGGACCTCTGCAGGAAGGCGGAAGAGAAGCTGATACTGACAGAATCGTACGGGCCTACAAAGAAACGGAAGAGTATGACAGACTGCTGCAGCTTCTGATCTGCTGCAGAGATGCCTGCCATGAGTGGGGAAATAATACGGAAGAACTGAAAAATGCAGAAATTTACTATGGCGAATGAAGTTTTTTCTTGTCATGCCGCAAGGTTGGTTGTATAATATTTCCGTAGTATTTTTTGGAGTACTGTACATCCTGTTTTGAACAAAATTCAGATATACGAAAGAAAATGGAGGAAACTAATGGAAAAAATTTATCAGGGAAAGACCAAAGATGTTTACGCTCTTGAAAACGGCAATGTACTGCTGAAATTCAAGGATGACTGTACAGGAAAAGACGGTGTGTTCGATCCAGGTGAAAATTCTGTGGGTCTGACTATCGAAGGAATCGGCAGAGCCAACCTGAGAACTTCTATCAGATATTTTGAGATGATCAATGCTGCAGGCATCAAGACTCACTATGTCAGCGCAGATGTTGATAACGCAACCATGGAAGTTCTGAGAGCAAAACCTTTCGGCCAGGGCCTTGAAGTAATCTGCAGACTGAGAGCTACCGGCAGCTTCATCAGAAGATACGGCAATTATATTGAAGACGGTACAGTTTTTGAAAACGGATATGTTGAAACCACTTTCAAGGACGATGCAAAGGGAGATCCGCTGGTAACCAGCGAAGGTCTTGAGGTTCTGGGAGTTATGAGCCGCGATATGTTCGAGAAGATGAAGGAACAGACACTGAAAATTACAAGAATTGTTGCTGACGATCTGGCAGCCATGGGTCTGGAACTGTGGGACATCAAGTTTGAATTCGGCTATTACAACGATGAAGTAATCCTCATCGATGAAATCGCCAGCGGCAACATGAGAGTTTACAAAGACGGAAAAATTGTAGATCCTGTTGACCTGACTGATATTATTTTGAGCCATACAAAATAGAAATCACTGAAAAACGCCGCTCCTTAACGCGAAGAGCGGCGTTTTTATATGGCAGAAACCGGGGGTTTTACGTAAAGATTCAGGCTCACAGGATTGTATCGTAGGCGGCATATGCCGGCATCCAGTGAGATTCTGACAGGAACCTGAAGAGGCCGTCTTCGTCTTTTTTTCTGAAAAGCTCCAGAATGGTGCGGTGTTCTGCATTGGTGGCATAAAAGATCTTCTGGGTAGCTCCGCTTTCATCATCTGTATAGCTTTTTCTGAGGAGTTTATTCTTGGCTTTGTCGATAGTATCGATGAGAACGCTGTTGCCGCAGCGATCGATATACAGCTGATGGAAAATAACCTGCTGCTTGTAATACATACTGTAATTGGCTGACTTGATGGCCAGATCCATGGTATCGATATAAAACTCCATATCGGCATAATCGGCTTCTGTCAGCTTGCTGCAGGCCAGTTTGGCCGCATATCCGTCCAGAATTCCGATGACGGCATAAAGCTCACTGATATCGGCTTCTGTCATGGAACGGATAACAAAGCCTTTTCGGGCAAGATTTTCCAGGACTCCTTCTGCGGACAGCTGGATCAAGGCTTCTCTGACAGGTGTACGGCTGATATTCAGCTCTTCACAGATACTGTTTTCATTTATTCTCTGGCCCGGAAGGAGATTTCCGTTTTTAATCTGATCCGCAATATAATCGTAAACATGATCTTTGAGCGTTTTAAATCTTTCCATATTTTTTCTCCTTGATCTATTTCGAGGTTTCTGCATATCTAACATAATATGTACGATATATACAATATATCGTATTCTGCATCGGAAAGTCAACCTTAATTGTAAAAAAGAAAATTTATCTGAAAAATCAGAACCATACCCTTGACAAGAAATGAAAATGTGTATATAATATATTAAAATCGATATGAGTATATAATATATCAAGAAGGGAAGAGGACGCAAATCAGCAAGGATGTCTGATGACGTTATTGCATCGCAGTAACGTTTTATAAGAACTTCTGCAGGATTAAACCAATTTAATACTGCAGAAAATTTAAGAAAGAGGAGGTATATAGAATGCCAACACTAAATGACAAGAAGAAAAATTCCAATTCCCCAGCAGTACGCTGATGCTGTTCGGTATTATCGTTGTAGTAACACTCCTGACATGGATTGTTCCTGCAGGACAATACGAGTATGCAATCGATGAAACGACAGGTTATTCTGTTGTTGTCGGCGACAGTTTCCAGTATACTGAACAGTCTCCTGTAACACCGTTCAGATTGTTTGTGGCAATACAGGAAGGCTTTATCAACGGAGCACAGATTATCTTTCTGATTCTCTTCGGATATTTCTGGGTGTATTCTGTAATGCAGACCGGCGCTTTTACCGCAATGATCAATATACTTTACTCAGAGGGAAAGCAAAAGACAGCAAGCTCTTTGTTCCCATCGTTATGCTGGTTTTCGCATTGGCAGGTTCCACCTACGGAGAATTTGAAACAATTTACGGTCTGATTCCGATTTTCGTGGCGCTGTCCATCGCTTTGGGCTATGATGCTCTGGTGGGTATGTGTATGTCCGGTATGGCTGTTGCCGTAGGTTTTGCATCTGCAACCACAAACCCGTTCACCATCGGTATTGCGCAGACTTTCGGCGATCTGCCTATGTTCTCCGGACTCGCTTACAGATGGATCATTTTCGCAGTATTTTATCTGGTAGCAGTACTGCTGGTTATGCGGTACGCACTGAAAGTGAAAAAAGATCCGACTAAGAGTGTGCTTTACGGCATGGACTATTCTGCTTTCCAGGTAGAGAGAAGTGATGATATCCAGTTTACCATAAGACATAAGATTCTCATGCTGGGTATGGTTGTTACCGTTGGAACCATCGTGTTCGGTTCTCTGAAACTGGGATGGTACATAAACGAAATGAGTGCCGTATTCATTATTTCCGGTATTCTGTCTTCCCTCGTTGCCAAAAAGGGACCGGAAGCAATCTGCAAGGATCTCATTACCGCTCTGTCAGAAATGACCGTGGCAATGATCGTAGTAGGTCTTTCCAGAGCGATTCTGGTTATCATGCAGAACGGTGTGATTATCGATACAGTAATTCACGGCATGAACAGTCTTATGGACGGACTTCCTGCATGGGCTACAGCTGAAATGATGCTGGTAGTGCAGAATATCATCAATTTCTTCATTCCGTCAGGAAGCGGACAGGCGGCAGCCATTATGCCGATTATGATTCCGCTGGCAGACCTGTCAGAAGTAAACCGTCAGATTGCAGTACTGGCTTACCAGTTCGGAGATGGCTTCTCCAACCTGTTATGGCCGACAGCATCCTGCACCATCATGTGCGGTATTGCGAAGATTCCGATGGGAAAATGGTATCGTTTCTTCCTGCCGATTTTCGCAGTGTTCTTCGTACTGCAGTTCATCTTCATCTTTATCGCAGTACAGATCAATTACAGCTGATGAGGTGAAAGAAAATGACCGAAAAGGAATTGAAAGATCTGCTGCTTCCACAGCTTGCAGATTTTGAAAAGGAAGCGATGGAACTCAATGACTATATGGCGGAAAATCCTGAAACAGGTTCCTGTGAATATCACAGTGCCGCTGCCATTGCAGAGCTTCTGAGAAAATACGGAATCCCCGTAGAAATGCCTTTTGCGGGATTTGATACGGCCTTCAAAGGAACCATCAATCCTGAAAAGGAAAAAAGAATAGCGCTGCTGGCAGAATATGATGCTCTCAGAGGGCTGGGTCATGCCTGCGGCCACTGTGCCAGCGGTACAGCAAGTGTACTGGCGGCTCTGGCCTTCAACAAGATGAAGGAACAGCTGGATTTCGGCATAGACATTATCGGAACTCCCGATGAGGAAATCAACGGTGACAAATGTTTTATGGCAGATCAGGGCCTGTTTGACGGCTATGACTTTGCTGTCATGGTGCATATGGGCGGTTTCAGCACCGTTAAAGTTGATTTCATTGCGCTGGACGGTCTGGGCTTCAGATGGCACGGCAAGCCGGCTCACGCTGCAGGCGCTCCGGAACAGGGCAGAAACGCCCTCAATGCGGCAAGGCTGTTTATGGATGCCACCGATATGATGCGGCAGCATGTGATACAGGAAACCCGTATGCACGGCTTTATCAAAAACGGCGGCGAGGCTTCCAACATTGTACCGGACTGTGCAGAAGTAGAGTTTCTGACCAGAGCGCCAAAGAGAGCAGATCTCAACGATATTACCGCATGGGTCAAAGACTGTGCGAGGGCAGCGGCTCTTGCCACCAGAACCGAGGTAGAGATGTTTCCGGTAGGAGCTCCCTTCCATGAACTGTATGTCAGTGATCTGGGAACGGAAATCATGGAAGCCTGTTATGAAGAACTGGGAATCCCTTATGTAAAGGGTGCCTCAGGGATGACCGGCTCATCTGATATCGGAAATGTGGATTACAGATGTCCGGCATTCCATCCGGTTATGGGGATCGGCAAAGACTACGCCTGCCACACTAAGGAATTTGCCGATGAGATGACTTCTGAAGGAACTCATCAGGCCATCAGAAATTCAGCAGCTTTTATGCTGATGATGGCAGTTAAGCTTTACGGGAACCCTGAGCTTCTCGCAAAACTGAAAGCGGAGCACAAGGCTTACCGGGGCTATGAAAGATAAATATAAAAGAACATAATTTGCAGAGACTGCGGATTTGTGTGATAATCAGGGAATGTATCAGTACATTCCCTGTTTGTTCAAATAATAGAAATTTTATAGAAGATCAATGGAGGTAAATTATGAATTACGGATGTCAGAGCATGGTGAAAAAAATCGATACAATTCTGATCAAAAGACCGGAGGCCGCTTTTGTCAGTCAGGAAAATCTGGATAAGAACTGGGAAGCATTCTGCTACTACGGATGTCCGGATTATGAAAAGGTTCTGAAAGAATACGACGCTTTTGAGCAGATTCTTAAAGATCATGTGGAAAATATCTATTATCTGCCGTATGACGAAAGAACAGGACTGGATTCCATCTATGCTCACGATTCTCTGAAGGTGACGAAAAAAGGCGCTATCTATTTCCCGATGGGAAAAGATCTGCGCAGCAAAGAAAGACTGGCCACTGAAGAGTTTCTGAAAGCCAACGGAGTACCGACCCTGGGTTATATCACAGCGCCGGGAAAAATGGAAGGCGGAGATGTTCTGTGGATCGACGAGAAGACTGTTGCCATCGGCAGGGGATATCGCACCAATGACGAAGGAATCCGCCAGTTCAAGGAACTGACCAAGGATTTCATTGATGAGTATATTATCATTCCGATGCCTCACGGAGACGGCCCTGATGCCTGCCTTCATCTGATGAGCATCATCAGCTTTGTGGATACCGATAAAGCTGTCGTTTATTCCAAATATATGCCGGTATTCTTCCGCGAATATCTGCTGGAAAAGGGTATTCAGCTGATTGAATGCAATGATGAGGAATATGACTATCTGGGAACAAACCTGCTGGCTCTTGAACCGGGCAAATGTATTCTGATTGAAGGATGTCCTGAGATTCAGAAAAAAATCGAAGATGCAGGCGTAACCGTATATACTTATGAGGGCAAGGAACTTTCCTATCGCGGAACCGGCGGCCCAACCTGCCTGACTTGTCCTGTATGCAGAAAATAGTTGATGAACTGATGAGGGAAAGACATGAAGAATCATGAGATTGATTTCAGCGCTGTCCGCGGCAGGATCAAAGAACTGCTGTACGCTTATGTAAAAGTGCAGAGTTTTACAAACACCGGCGGAGAGCGTGATACGGAAGCATTTTTTAAAGAACAGTTTCGCCGGGTTCCATACTTCAGGGATAACCCTCAGTACTGGGGACTGTATCCTCTTGCGGACGATGAACTTGGCCGAAACGTATGCTGGGCTATGGTGCGCGGCAGAGGTGATCGAGCCGTAGTGCTGGTGCACCACTATGATGTGGTGGATGTTGAGGACTACAAGCTGCTGAAACCCCTGGCATTTTCGCCGGATGAACTGGCAGAAGCCCTTACAGAACATAAGGATCTGCTCAATGAGGATGCCCGCAGGGATCTGGAAGAGGATACTTTTCTGTTCTGCCGCGGCGGCTGTGACATGAAGGCAGGCGGGTCCATTCAGTATGCGCTGCTTCAGGCGTACAGTGAGCTGAAAGATTTTACGGGAAATGTCATTGTCATCGGTGTGCCTGATGAGGAAAATCTGTCCGCCGGCATGAGAGCAGCGGTAAAACTGCTGGCTGAGCTGAAACGGGAATACGGTTTTTCTTATCAGATGATGATCAACTCGGAGCCTCATCAGAGAAAAGACTTTTCTGTGGGAATCTTTTCTGAGGGAACCGTGGGAAAAATGATGCCGTTTATCTATGTGAGAGGATTTCTTTCTCATGCGGGAAAAGTCTTTGAAGGACTGAATCCGTCTTCCGTTCTGTCTGAAATTGCGGTGAGAACGGAAATCAGCATGGACTTTGCAGATGTTGTCGGAAAAGAGGCGGCTCCGCCGCCTACATGGCTTTATCAGAAGGACAGCAAAAACAGATACGACGTATCTATGCCCCTTTCCGCTCAGGGCTGTTTCAGCGTGCTGACCTTAAAACAGACACCGGCTGAACTTCTGTCCAAGGTGAAGAAAGTGTGCGAAGAAGCTTTCGATGCGGTGATTCAGCGCATGAATCACAATTACAGTCTCTTCTGTCAGGCTACGGGTCAGCCTGTAAAGCTTCTTCCGTGGAAAGTGAAGACGGCCAGCTTCAAAGAACTTTACGACGAGGCGCAGGCCTGCGCAGGAGAAATCTTTGAAAAGGATTACCGTGCAGAAGAGCAGACAGTTCTGAAAGAACTTGAGTCCGGAAAAATCAACATGATGGAAGCCAACTTCCGTCTGGTGGAAAAGATCTATGACTATATTGAAGATCTGGACCCGAGAGTGGTGTACGGACTGCTTCCGCCATATTATCCTAATATCTCCAATATATATTTCAAGGGGATTACGGACGCTGCCGCAGGACTCTGCGAAAAGCTGCAGGCGTTCACTGTCAGCACCTATAATCAGCGCTATGACAGAGAATATTTCTATACAGGTATCTGCGACCTGAGTTATATCAATATCGATGATCCGAAGACGCAGCGGGATTCCGTATCGGGAGCTATGCCGCTGTTCGGCACCTATTACGATATTCCTTTTGAAGAGATTCAGGAAATTTCCATGGCAGGACTCAATGTCGGACCTTGGGGAAAGGATTTCCACAAGCTGACAGAAAGAGTCTGCAAGGAAGATCTGTATGAGAGAACGCCGAAAATCCTGGATGCGGCCATAAGAGAACTGCTGGAAGGATAAAGCAGATAGACCGCAAAGAAACGGAAACTGAAAAAGACCGGAGCAGAGAATTATCAGAGGATGATTTCTGTGCCGGTCTTTTAACGTTCTTTTGCCGGTATTGCAGTTTGGGACTGCAGAACGGCTGTTTCTGTGATGCTATAAAAAATACGGTGCAGCTGATTTTACGGAGCTGTTTAAATTCATTCTTCTATCAGATTCAATATCCAGTTTATCCATCCTGTGACAGTGGAAGAGCGCCGCTGATAGGTGCTTTCTGCTTCTACCTGATAGAGTCCGGACTCTTTCATAATCTGCACTACAGTTTTTGTATCGGGCATCCGGCCGCTCTGAAGGCAGAGTTTCAGAGTCCGGCTGAAAGCCCTGTGTTTTAGGATCTGGGCGGCGATGGTAAGCTGCCTTTCTCTGTAATCCAGCGACATAATATGTTTTCCCAGGGGGGAAAGTCTGAAGACAATACTGTTATCTTTTCCTTTCCGCTTTTCGATCAGCTCCAGATACCGTCCCGCGTCAGTATAATAACTGGTCTGACGTTCGTCAAAAGCGTATTCTCCGGTGATGTCCTGTTTTGTCATGGGTTTTTCACAGAGCAGTTCCATCAGATTGATAATACGGGCCATACTGTTGGCCTGAGGGAAAGAAATCCGGGGCTCTTCTGCAGAAACCGCAGTTCTTAGCAGGTTTTCAATATCTGAACGGGAAATTTCTGTGGAAATGATATAGTTTTTCTGCTTGATCAGCTGCAGAGAACTGTAGTTGTGCGGATCTTCGAAACGATATTCATACAGATAGAAGACGCCGTTTGAAAAGATGAGAAATATGGACTTGACAGGCTTGGTCACCTTTTCTCTCCAGAGACGAAAAGGATAGTAAAGCTGCCTTACCAGGAAATCGTCTGCCAGATCCCGTTTGGCTTCAAACAGGGATAAATATCGGATGCCTTCATAGGCGGCGTCAATTTCGATGCGCGAATTGCTGACACTGCAGCAGAGAGGATCACCGTCTGTCGCATGATCGATCTGAAAGTCAAAGGAGCCGGAGCCCATTTTTCCGGAGACGGTGGCAACAAGACCTTCATCTTCCAGAAAATCCTCCATGATGCCTGAAGCTACAGCGCTGTTTAAAGCGATGGATTCGCTGGCAATATTATTTCCTGTAAAGCTTTGCAGATGTGCCGGAAGAGAAACTCTGGCGGTTTGCGCCTGTGTTTCTTCGAAGCTGTGATAGGCCTTAAAGTGGGAAATAGCATAGCTATTGCCGCTGACAGGAAGTATTGCCAGACTGTTTTCTGCAAAAAGATGGGGCAGATTGGCCATGTGATCGAACTTGGTCATCAGCCGAGGCTCACGGAATTCTTTGATCTGGGAAGCCGATATGAAAAACTGCCCGCTGCGCCGGATTTCTTCAAGAATGTGATATTTGTCAAATAATTTTTCCCATGCAGTGTCATTTAATCCCATAAAACTGATACCTAAACCGTTTTTTATGAATTTATACGTTGAACAGGAAGGTGATGATGTCACCGTCTTTTACAACATATTCTTTTCCTTCAGAACGGAGCAGCCCTTTTTCTTTGGCTGTAGCCATATTTCCGCCGCATTCGATGAATTTGTCATATGCGATGGTTTCGGCACGGATAAAGCCTCTTTCAAAGTCAGAATGAATTTTTCCTGCAGCCTGTGGTGCTTTGGTGCCTTTTCTGATGGTCCAGGCGCGGCATTCATCTTCTCCCGCCGTCAGGAAGGAGATCAGATTCAGAAGGTGATAGGATGCTTTAATCAGTTTGTCAAGGCCTGATTCACTGATACCCAGTTCTTCCAGAAACATGGATTTTTCCTCATCTTCCAGCTCGGATATTTCCTGCTCAATCTCTGCACAGATGACAACCACTTCCGCATCTTCGGTGGCTGCAAATTCGCGCACTGCCTGTACATGTTTATTGTCTGAACCGTCTGCCGCATCTTCTTCAGATACATTGGCTACATAGATGATCGGCTTGTAGGACAGCAGGTCCAGTGTCTTTACAAAATCTGCCTCTTCTTCGGTCAGATCCATGGCTCTGGCTGATTTACCTTCAGCCAGAAAATCATTAACTCTTTTCAGCAGATCCAGCTCTTTCTGCAGAGACTTGTCCCCTTTCAGATTTTTGGCAGTCCTGCTGATTCTGCGTTCAAGTACTTCCATGTCGGAAAGAATCAGTTCAGTGTTGATGGTCTCAATATCGGACAGAGGATCGATTTTCCCGTCTACATGAACGATATTGTCATTTTCAAAGCATCTTACAACATGAACAATAGCAGCAACTTCCCGAATATGACCAAGGAATTTATTGCCCAGACCTTCTCCCTTAGAAGCGCCCTTTACCAGACCTGCGATATCGCAGAATTCGATGGTGGTATAAATTGTTTTCCTGGAATTATAAATTTCGTGAAGTCTGGTAATTCGTTCATCGGGAACAGTTACCACACCCACATTGGGTTCAATGGTGCAGAAAGGATAGTTGGCCGCTTCTGCACCGGCTTTGGTAATGGCATTGAACAGTGTGCTTTTTCCTACGTTAGGAAGGCCTACGATACCTAATTTCATATTGATAAACTCCTCTTTCTTTCTTTTTCTTTTTTTCTGAGAATTATATATGCCGCAAGACAGAACACGAAGACACAGAAACTCAGAACCTGTGCCTGTTTGAAAGGTCCGATCATCAGGCTGTCAGTGCGCAGCTGCTCCACAAGACCTCTTTCCACAGAATACAGCATGCCGTAAAGACAGGCAATCTGGCCGGGAAAGGCTCTGTGGCGATCCAGCCGGCTCAGAAACAGGAACAGGAACAGGCACCAGATGGATTCGTACAGAAAAGTTGGATGTACATACTGTCCGTCTGCCCAGATTGCCCAAGGAAGGTCTGTAGGGCCGCCATGGGCTTCTGAGTTGAAAAAATTGCCCCATCTGCCGATGGCCTGGGCCAGAGCCACGGCCGGAAATGCCAGATCGGCAAGTTCCAGATACTTTATTTTGTAGTGTCTGCAGATAAAGATACCTACAATGACGCCTGCGATGATGCCGCCGTGAATGGCAAGGCCTCCGCCCCTGATGTTGAGAATTTTTCCCAGATCTCCTGCATAATTTTCCCAGCTGAAGATAACATAGTAAGCTCTGGCTCCGATAACAGAAAACGGAATCAGCCAGACCGCAAAATCTAAAATGTGTTCGCTTTCGATGCCATGGCGCGGCGCTCTTCTGTAACAGATGAGAATTGCCAGAACAAAGCCGAGACCAATCAGAAGTCCATACCACATGACATCTATCCCAAATAAAGTAAAAGCGACCGGATCAGGTGCTCTCATAAAATCTCCCCTTTACTGTTTCTTTATCAAAATCTCTTCTATTATATATAAAAATTTGATAAAATACAATCCATGAAATATGAAAATATGTGTAAAGGCCGTTTTATCGCAAGGCCTAACAGATTTATCGCAGAGGTGCGCACAGAGCCGTCAGATGGTACAGCGGTGCGTGCTCATGTGAAAAATACAGGACGATGCAGGGAACTTCTGCTGCCGGGTGCCGAGGTATGGCTGGAAGACTTTGAGGGAAGGATGGGCAGCCGAAAACTTCGTTATTCTCTGATCAGCGTAAAGAAAGGAGAAAAGCTGGTCAACATGGATTCTCAGGCTCCTAACAAGGTTTGCGAAGAGGCGCTTCTGTCAGGTCGTCTGAAACTTCCGGGCATGGATAAACTGACGCTGGTACAGCGAGAAAAGACCTTCGGCAGTTCCAGATTTGACTTTTATGTAGAAGATGTTGCAGGCAGAAAAGGCTGGCTGGAGGTAAAGGGAGTAACTCTGGAAGAAGATGGTATTGCCAGATTTCCTGATGCGCCTACAGAACGAGGTGTAAAACATGTACTGGAGCTTATGGAGGCTGTCAGCAAGGGATACTGTGGCTATGTGCTCTTTGTGATTCAGATGGAGGGTATCGTTTGTTTTGCGCCTAACGACAAGACTCATAGAGCTTTCGGTGATGCACTGAGAAAGGCGGCTGCCGCCGGAGTCCATGTACTTGCCTGTGACTGTCATGTGACACCTGACAGCCTTGAAACGGCAGATCTGATTCCTGTAAATCTGGGTTGAGTGAAAACAGGAAATCAAAAAGAAGATAGTCATTTTTTTCTTGTTGAATTTCTAAAGCAGGAGTGCTATACTGAATAAAAGAACATACGTTCGCTTATTTGGGAGGTGAACCTGATGACCGTGCTGCACGTGGACGCTAACTCTGCTTATTTGAGCTGGACTGCGGTATCTCTTCTGGAACAGGGATATCCTCAGGACATACGTTGTGTTCCTTCTGTGATTGCAGGAGATCCGAAGAACCGTCACGGCATTGTTCTGGCCAAGTCCATTGCCGCAAAGCAGTGCGGCATTCGGACGGGAGACAGCCTGTTTGAGGCCGGGCAGAAATGCCCGAAGGTTCTGGTCTTTCCGCCGGATTATGATTTGTATCTGTCCTGCAGTGAGGCCATGTACCGGATTCTTTTGCAGTATTCTCCCTTCGTGCAGAGATTCAGCATTGACGAGTGCTTTGTGGATCTTGCAGGCGGTGAAACCCGATCTGAAAGTCCGCAGACGACAGCTTACCGGCTGAAGGAGAGAATCAGAAAAGAACTGGGATTTACTGTAAATATAGGTGTGGGAAGGAATAAACTGCTGGCTAAGATGGCGGGAGAACTGCGAAAGCCGGATATGGTGCACACCCTTCTCGAACGATGTGATCTTGAAGAAAAACTCTGGCCTCTGCCGGTGAGAGAACTGTTCATGGTGGGGAGAGCATCTGAACAGAAACTGAAAAAAATCAATATCAATACTATCGGCGATCTGGCAAAGAGTGATCCGGTTCTTTTGCGCAGTCTTCTGAAAAGTCACGGACAGCTTATCTGGGAATACGCCAACGGCATTGACCGGGACAGGGTTGTCTGCAATGATCAGGTGCTGCAGAAGGGACTCAGCAACGGTATGACTCTGCCCGGAGATGTTACCGACAGGCAGGAGGCGGAGCATTATATTCTGGCGCTGACCGACAGGGTAACGGGAAGACTTCGGCGACACGGCTGCAAGGCATCTCTTATCGGAATCGGCATAAAAACTTCCGGGTTTGTACGGTACAGCCATCAGATGCAGCTTCCTTTTTATCTGGATGATACTACGAGGATTTATGAATATCTGCGCCGGCTTTTCGCAGAATGCTGGCGGGGAGAACCTGTCCGGCAGATCAGCGTTTATCTGACAGAGTTTGTCAGGAAGGATCAGTATCAGCTTTCCATTTTCGATCTGCAGCAGGCAGCAGAGGATGAGGCTCTGAACAGGACAGTGGATCAGATCAGAGAGAGGTTCGGTCAGACTGCCATTTATCGTGGAACCTTTGCAAACACGGATATGAAACCTCTGGAAGGAGGCGTCAACGACGGAAACTACATGATGATGGGGGGATACAAGCAGTGAAGATCGTGGCGAAACCTATAGACGTTCTGGCTGTATTTTGCGGTAACCGGAAACCGGTGCCGTATAAATTCAAGTTTTACGCAGAATCGGGAGAAAGAGTGTCGGTACCGGTGGACAGAATCTGCTACGTGGAGGAAAGCAGGCTGGCAGGGATAGACGCGCTGATTTATACCTGTCAGTCAGTGTTTGACGGAGAAGAAAAGATTTATCAGCTGAAATATATCATTGGTCAGTACCGCTGGGAGCTGTACAAGATATAGAAGATAACCGGCAGAAAAATTACGAGGCTGATTTTCGGCGATTTATTTTTAAAAAGTTATTGACAAAGGTGTCGGAAAATGGTAATCTATTCAAGCTGCTCCATGAATGTGAACAGAAGAGCAGCCTGCACTGAATCTTTGGGAAGAAGTTGAAAAAACTGAAAAAAGTTCTTGACTTTTTCTAACGGATTTGGTAATATATTTCTTGCAGTGATTTGAAAAAGTCCTGTGGCGGTG
>CASEOD010000082.1 GCA_949289445.1 uncultured Eubacteriales bacterium | reverse complement strand
CTGTCAGGCTGCTCAGACCTCCGTTAATCTGCAGAGCCCCCAGTCCCAGAGATGTAGAAATCCCCATAATGGTAATAAAAACCGTAAAAATGTCAATTCCTTTTCCAAGTGCGCCTTCTGACTTTTCTCTTCCGATTAAGGGGATCAGCGTGCTGCTGATAAGACTTTTCTCTCCTTTTCTGAAACTGAAGTAGGCGATGGATAAACCGATCACTCCGTAAATTGCCCATGGATGAACTCCCCAGTGCATAAAAGTGGACTTTATTGCAAATTCTGCCGCTTCAGCAGTACCCCCTTCCATTCCGTCGGGAGAAAGGAAATGGGAAAGAGGTTCTGCCACTCCCCAGAAAACCAGTCCCACGCCCATGCCTGCACAGAAAAGCATGGCAAACCAGGCTGAAGTAGTATACTCCGGTTCCTCGTCATCTCCCCCCAGCTTGATTCTCCCATATCTGCTGACTGCAAGATATATGCAGAAAACAACAAAGAAAGCAATAATCAGAAGATAAAGCCAGCCCATGTTAATACTCAAATATTCATACAGCCTGTTTGCGGCTGCCATGAAGCTCTCTGTCGCAATGATAGACCAGCCAGCCACAAAAACAGTGATGGCTACCGATATGCCATATACCGTATAATTGGTCTGTGATTCTTTTCTTTCGTGTTTTAACTTACTAATCCTTCTCCTCTCCTTTCTGCCTGCAAGGCATTTTACAGCCCGGCAGTTCTGTTTTAAAGCCACACTGAAGAAAAATAAAAACGGACTGTCTCACTGCCCGCACGATTCTCAGTTGTTCCCGTAGGATTTAGCTTTGAAACTATTGAAAATATTATATCACAATATGAAAAAAAAGTCACCTTTATAGAACACTTTTTATTAAAAATTCAATATTTTTCAATTTTTACTCCTTAAGAATAATTAAGAAAAAATTCAGGTTGAGATTCTTGCTTTTTACCTTATTTTTGCTATTATTATATAGGTAATATAAGAGATTAACACACAAAATCGAAAGGCGGTATTCTTATGGCAATCAATCAGGCAAAAAGGCAAAAAAGAAACGGGATAACACGGGGGAGCAAAAAATTTCTTATCTTTATGATAGTCTTACTCATTCTGATAATTCTTTTTTTTATCAATCTGATTCGCGGAAACAGTCCTGCAGATTATGACAAAAAAACTGTTCGGACAAGTCTGGCTGCAATTTCCACATTTGATTATTCCAAAGTAACTACAGTGGAAAAAGAGATCAAAAAACTGGAAATCACAGAGGCGCAGAGCACTTTTGACGTTACTAAAATTCTTACCAAAGAACAGTACCGAAAGATCCTCAAAACAAGCGTCATCATCGGCGACTCTGTAACCGAGGGGCTGGCCGACTACGGCTGGCTGGGAAGTGAGCAGGTGTTCTGTAAAATCGGAGCATCTATCATCAACTCCGATGAACTCTTCACCTCTGCGGCAAAGATCTATCCGAGCTATGCTTTTATGGCATTCGGCATGAATGACATTGGCAATTATAACGGAAATCCTGATGGATTCATTGAAAAATACAAAAAACTCATCAAGGAATTCAAAGAGATTTCCCCTGATACCAGAATCCTGATCAACGGGATTACACCTCCGGCTCAGAAAGCCATTGAGGATAACAGTATTCTGAAGAACTACAAAAAGTTCAACAACGCGATTAAGCAGATGTGCAGAGATCTTGATCTCACTTATATGGACAACTCTTTCATTCTGGAAGAGCATCCTGATTTATATGAGGGTGACGGAATTCATGTATCAACCAATTACTATCCGTACTGGATGAACAATATGATTTTAAAGGCAGGACTGTAATGTTAAAAAAAGGGATTTTTGTATTAATTTTAGTAGCGTTTCTGGCAATGGTTTATGCTGACGGCAGTTCCGGAGACGTACCGATGGCTGATATTGAAAAACAGCTGCTTGAATCTACGGATATGAGCAAAATGACAAAATGTGACAACCGAAACCTGATGCAGTTTTTCGGACTGGATTATGAACAGTACAATTCACATATTTATTACAAGGGAACTGAAGCACTCAGTGTCGATGAGATTCTGATCATCAAAGCAAATTCAAAAAATGATTTGAACGGTGTAAAAGATGCGGTTGAAAACCGCATCGATACTCAGATTACAACATTTGAGGGATATGGTCCCAAACAGGTTGCGCTGCTGAAAAACGCAATTGTTACGACCAAAGGAAATTATCTCTTCTACGCCGTCTGCGACGATGCGGAAAAAGCAGAGGAGGTATTTGAGCATGTTATTTAGCAGCATTGTATTTCTCTTCTACTTTCTGCCGATCGTTCTGCTGCTTTATTTCATAGTTCCGAAAAAAGGCAAGAATATTGTACTGCTCATCGCCAGCATTTTTTTCTATAGCTGGGGTGAGCCGGTGTATGTTTTTCTGATGATTTTCAGCGCCATTTTCAACTACTGTATGGCAATTGATATCGGAAGAGAAAAAAAACGCGGTGAAACCGGCAGAAAAACACTGATCTTTACTGTGATCGTAAACCTTTTCATACTGTGCTTTTTCAAGTATTACGGATTCCTGATGGATACAGTCAACGGGATTCTGGGAACCGAAATTCCCTACACCGCGCTTGCTCTGCCCATCGGTATCTCTTTCTATACCTTCCAGGCCCTTTCATACATCTTCGATGTCTATAGGGGCAATGTGAAGATTCAGCTGAATCCCCTGAAGTTCACCCTGTACCTTGCACTGTTTCCTCAACTGATCGCAGGCCCCATTGTAAAGTACAAGGATATTGCCGAGCAGCTTGACCACAGGGAGATCACTCTGGAAAAATTCGGTCACGGAACCTGGCGCTTTATCATCGGACTTGGAAAAAAGGTTATCCTCGCCAACAATCTGGGGGCACTGCACGCAAGCGTACTGGCACTGAGCGGAGACGAAATCTCCGTCTTGTCATACTGGATCGGTATCGCAGCCTATACCCTGCAGATATACTTTGATTTCAGCGGTTATTCGGATATGGCTATCGGTCTTGGCAAAATGTTCGGTTTTGAGTTCCTTGAGAACTTCAACTATCCGTACATTTCCAAATCTATTACCGAATTCTGGAGAAGATGGCACATGTCACTGAGTACATGGTTCAGAGAATATGTATACATCCCTCTCGGCGGTAATCGGGTAACAAAACCCAGACACATTCTCAATCTGATGATTGTCTGGTCCCTGACCGGCCTCTGGCACGGCGCCAGCTGGAATTTTGTCGCCTGGGGCATGTATTACGGCATACTACTGATACTGGAAAAATACATTCTGGGGAAATACCTGGAGAAACTGCGTCCGTCACTGCAGCACATCTATGCCATGCTGATCGTCATGATTGGATGGGTTTTCTTCAGCTGCGAAACTCTCACGGCAGCTCTGGATTTTCTGAAAGTGATGTTCTTTGCAGGCGGAGTATCAGTTGCCAATATTCAGGCTTTATATCTGATTCGTACCAACTGGGTATTTCTGCTTCTGGGAATTCTCTGCTCCACTGCGGAACCTATCAGACAGTTTGAAAAACTCAGAAACAGGTCCGGCATTTTCAGCATTGTGCTGATACTGGGACTGCTGATTCTCTGTACCGCATATCTGATTTTCAGCAGTTATAACCCGTTCCTGTATTTCAGGTTTTAACCGTAGACGGCTTCATGACACAGACAGTAAACAGATAAGGAGTATTTATGAACAAAAAAGCCACTTATTCTATTCTGGGCATCTGCTTTGCAGTGCTGATGGCATCAGTATTTATTGCGAACCTCCTGCTTCCGGACAAGAAATTTTCCGAAGAAGAAAACAGAGTACTGCAGGAAATCCCGGAATTTTCCCTTTCCTCCTACATGGAAGGACGATATGAAAAAAAGCTGGAATCCTACGTAAATGATCAGTTTCTTTTGAGAAACGCTTTTATCAAGATAAAGACAGCCTCTGATGTTACAGCGGGAAAACTTGAGTCTAACGGAGTTTACCGCTGTAAAGATCAGTATCTGATGGAGGGAATTACCTCACCTAACGAGAAATCCCAAAAAAATACGCTTTCCGGTCTGAAGCAGTTCAAAAACCGTTACAAAAAACTGAAAATGTACTTCATTCTGGCTCCCAATGCCGCAAACATCCTTGAGGATAAGCTTCCGGCTTTCGTGAAAACCGCTGATCAGAATCAGTACATCGACAACTTTTACAAAGAAATCCAAGAATACGGTTACCTACCGGTAGATGTGCGTGACAAACTGAAAGAATACGCCAGCGACGGTAAAACTCAGCTTTACTATCGGACAGACCATCACTGGACTACAGACGGCGCTTTTCTCGCATATAAACAGGCTGTTAAAACAATGAAACTTGCGGATAATGTAAGTTATAAAAGGTATATCGTAAAAAATGACTTCCGGGGGACACTGGCTTCAAAGAGCGGATTTACCAACGGACAGAATGATCCGCTTACAATCTATATGCCTGATAACGACAAAGACTACAACAATTCAGTCATTTATTACGCAGACAGCAAGACAAAAACCACTGAATTCTACCAGCTGAACAATCTGGACAAAAAAGATGCCTATACCGTGTTCGGCGGAAGCAATCATCCGATGTACACCATCAAAACACCTACAGAAAACGAAGAAAAACTGCTTCTGATCAAGGATTCCTATGCCAACAGCATGATTCCTTTTCTGGCGCAGAATTTCAGAGAAATTGTAGTGGTAGATCCCCGTTATTACTTTGACAATATCGATGATCTGATCAAGGCGGAAGATATCACACAGGTGCTCTTTCTTTACAACGCCAACACGTTCTTTGAGGATCATTCTCTGGAAATGATGCTTGCATCCTGACAGAATACCGATCATCTCAGAATTGACAACTGACATATGCGCAATAAGCTCCCTGCCGGGATACAAGCAAATTATCAGAACTTGTCTTCCCGGCAGGGAGCTTATCATGTTTCTGCAGAGTAAACTATTTTTATCTTTTCACCGCTAATCTTAGAACGGTCCGTAGCCGATTGCATCAGCAATAACAATGAGCACGAAACCCGAAAAGATCATGGCAGCAAAGGTTTTCCATGCCATCTTCAGCCATGCACCGTAGTTGATGCCGCACAGAGAACAGCAGATCAGGCCGCCGCCCGGCCAGAGCATATTGGTCAGACCGTCTCCAAGCTGATAAGTCAGCACCATTACCTGCTGATTGATGCCCAGCATCTTGCCCAAAGGACTCATAATAGGCATCATCATCACCGCTTTTCCGGAACCGGATACGACCAGGAAATTGAGTGCTGTTACAAACAGATAGATCAGCAGCAGGGTAAGCACAATATTCTTTCCCTCCAGCGCATTTCCCATGTAGTAAACCAGCGTATCCATAATCTGACCCTGATCCAGAAGAATCATAACAGATCTGGCAAGTCCGATGGCAAAAGCCGCCCCTAAAACCTGCGAAGAGCCCTGCGTAAAGATCTGGCAGAAATCATTGACATTGATTCTGAAAATAAAAGCCAGAATGATCGCATAGGTCACATAAAGAGCAGCAAACTGACCGAGACCGAATCCCAGTTTCAGACACCCGTAAGCTGTAAAGAGGATTAAAATGAGGAACAGAATCAGCGCCAGCTTTTTTTTCAGATCAAAATCATTTTTGGCTTCTCCGCTATCCTTCTCTGCCTCCAGTTTTTTAAGCTGCTCCAGATATTCATCAGCAACACAGCTCTTTGTCGGATCTTTTTTAATTTTTCTTCCATACAGAAATACTCCAATCAGTCCGATGGTGAACAGAACCAGGAACACCAGAAATCTGTATTTGATTCCTGAAAACATAGGAAGTCCCACCAGCTGCTGAGAAATTCCGGTAGTGAACATGTTGACCATGCCGCAGGCAAAACCGGCAGTAGCACCAAACATAATCGTTGCGGCACCCATCATTCTGTCATAACCCAAAGTCATTACAATAGCTGTAATAATCGGAAAGAACGGATAGCAGGCTTCCCCTGCTCCCATGATATTCATTCCTGCAAAGTAGATGTAGAAAATTACAATGGCTACGGCATTCTTTCCCTTTGTAACCTGCGTCAGTTTTTCCACACCGGATGTCAGTGCGCCGGTTGAGTTCAGCACTGCCAGTGAGCCGGAACAAATCAGAAGTGATGCGATGATTGTGGCTCCTTCCACAAATCCGGTATATATAGAAGTCATAAAGTCCATAAAGCTGATTTTTTCACCGTCAACATACTGGAAATTATCAGGATTTACGACTTCCATACCGCTCTCATCCATATAGCGTTCAAATTCACCGCTGGGGATGACAAAATTGGAAAGCAGCGTAACCAGCAGCATGATAATAAATAGAATTGCAAATACATGTGGCATCTGGAATGCTTTTTTCTTGTTTAGAGTCTGCATATTACATTCTCCTTTTTCTTTTCCTGTTTCTCCTGATTCAGGAAATCAATGCTGCGCACATTGAAATTCTTGATATCTATCATTGCTCAGTTATATTGCAAATACGATGCCAAAGGAAAAGTGACTGAAAATACAGAAGTTTCACTTCAAGGAAAGAAGAAGGCGTAAACCTTTTTTTACATATCTTTCGATAAAAGTTTACGCCCGTAAAATTTTTTTTACATTTTTAGAAGCTATGGTTCATCATGTTCTTTCAGATTGCTTCCCGATAGGTCACCTTTCCTCCGGTCATGGTCAGAAGGATTTTCACGTTGTGAATTTCTTCCGGAGGTATTTCGAGAAGATTCCTGTCCATCACTGTCAGATCCGCGTATTTTCCTATAGTAATCGTCCCCCGCACCCCTTCACTGAAGGAAGCGTAAGCTCCTTCCAGAGTAAAAGCTTTCAGTGCTTCCCTGACGGTCAGACTGTTTTCCGGAAACCAGCTCTGTCCCGTTTCAGGATTAGTACGCGTCACAGCATATTCCAGATTGGGAAGTACATCAAACTTTTCCACCGGACAGTCGGAACCGCCTGCAAGGTGCACACCCAGATCTGCGAAACGTCTCCAGTTATAGCTTGAGGCAGCCAGCTGTTTTCCCACGCAGTCCTCTGCAATATTCATATCATATCGAAGAAAAACCGGCTGAATATATGCGATGAGATTCAGTTTCTGAAACCAGTTCTGCTGTTCTCTGTTCATAATCTGACAGTGAACAATTCCATGGCGGATATCAGACTGGGGATTCTTCAGATGTGCCTTCCTGAGCGCCAGAACAGCCTGTCTCAGTGCATCGTCTCCAATACAGTGAATAGCAGTCTGCAGATGGTGGGCATGCGCCATAGCCACCAGCTGTTCCATCTCTTCGTCGGTATAATTGAGAACTCCTGTCACAGACGGCTCATTCAGATAAGGTTCTGTCATGGCCGCAGTGTGTGCGCCAAGAGACCCATCGGCAATAATTTTAATAGGTCCTACTCTGAAAAAACCGTGAGACTCTCCGGTTTTGTGTCCGTTATCCAGAAATCTCTGCAGTCCGTCTGTTGTCTCCACACTGCACTGCTCATAAATCCGAACATCCAGCTGATCCTGTTCTGCCATTTCTCTGTATATTTTCAGAATCCTTTCTCCACAGTCACCCGGAATCAGCGCAAAATCGTCAGTCTGTACCTCTGTAATTCCCTGCCTTGCCGCATCTTTTGCTGCAGACTGTATAAGTTCTTTCAGCTCCCAATCCGAAAGAGGCGGCATCGCTTCCGAAATCACATTCTGTGTCATCTCGCGAACCACACCGTTTGGGGTTCCGTCCTCATAAAAACCCATCTCGCGGCACGAGGTTTCTTTCCGCTCCGAAAGAAGACCTGCCAGTTCCAGCGCCTTACTGTTGCACACTGTAATATGATGACAGGTACGTCTCATCACAATCGGTACATCGTCTGCAATTCGATCCAGATCCATTCTGGTGGGTATTTCTTTCTCCTCCCAGAAATCCTGATTAAATCCCGCAGCTCTAATCCACCTGTTATTTTCTCTGGCTGATTCAACATACTTGCTGCAGAGATCCGCTGCTTCACGAAAGTTTTTGACGCCTGACAGATCAATCTGTCCTTTTTCCTGCGCATAAAACAGAAAATGCATATGACTGTCTGTAAACCCGGGAACCATAAAACTGCCTTTCAAATCAATCAGCTCTGTATCTTTCTCTTTCAGAGGAAGGATCTCCTCATCATTGCCCAGGGCCGTAATGATTCCGTTCTTTACAGCCACGGCGCTGCATACAGGATAAGCCTCGTCCTGAGTATCAATGATACCGTTATAAAAAATCGTATCCATATTTTCTCCTTCTTTCTCTCCTGTCTCAGCGTTATCATAAACAAAAAATAACGCAATGTAAAGTTTTATTTTCCGAAAAATGATGTTTGCATTTCATAAAGTTATATGCTATAATGCCTTTCAATTAAATAAATTCTATTGTACTTCCTTATTTTAGCAATCAATTACTGCGCACATTGATGAAAAATCATTGAAATTGATTAGTTTGAGGAGGACATCATGAACAGCATACTTAAACAGGCAAAGGAAATTGAACAGAAAATTATCGAAAACCGGCACTGGCTTCACAGACATCCTGAAATAGGATTTAACCTGCCCAATACGGCAGCTTATGTCAGGGAGCAGCTGGAATCTATGGGAATTCATGCAGAACTGTGCGGAGGCCCTATCGACAGCCGGGTGGCAGACAGTTTTACAAAAGCCGGCTTTCCCTACATGGATCAGTCTACCGGTGTAACCGCCACTATTGGCTCCGGTTCTCCATGTATTCTGCTTCGGGCAGATATGGATGCGCTTCCTATGGAAGAAACTCCGGGACTTGTAAATTTTACATCTGAAAACCGGGGAGTTTCTCACATGTGCGGTCACGATTCCCATACTGCTATGCTTTTGGGAGCAGCAGAAATTCTAAAATCAAGAGAGAGTTCCCTTCGCGGCACGGTTAAACTGATGTTCCAGACCGGTGAGGAATGCGGCTGCGGCTCCAGATTCATGGTCGAAAACGGCATTCTTGAAAATCCGAAAGTTGACGCGGCTCTTGCGCTTCATGTCATGAGTCAGGAGGAGAGCGGCACTGTCAGATACACCAGCGGCATTGCTTCTGCGGCAATGGATACCTATATGGTTAAAATTCTGGGAAAGGGGGGTCACAGTTCTGTTCCGCAGAACACCATCGATCCTCTGATGATTGCAAACCAGCTGTACACCACACTGAACCTGCTTTCCTGCAGAGAAATTGATCCAAGGGAAACAGTGGCACTGACAGTTGGAAAATGTGGAGGCGGTACTGCAGTCAACATTATTCCCGATACGGCGGAGCTGATGGTCGCTTTCAGAACATTCAACAGAGATGTACGCAATCATCTGAACCAAAGGGTTCCCGAAATTATTGAACACACTGTAAAAATGTGGCGAGGCGACTACACCATGACAGATTTTCACACCCCGTCCACATTCACAGATGAAACATTCTGCAGAGAACTCGAACCGTTTATCAGGGAAATTGTCGGCAGTGACAATGTTTCTTCCATGCCTTGTATGGCGGGAACCGAAGACTTCGGATACATCACGGAACATGTACCAAGCATGTTTGCAATTCTCGGCGCCGGCAGCAGTGACAACGCTCCGATGCACAATCCTAACATGCTTCTGGATGAAAGCGTTTTCCATCTCGGTTCCGCAGTACTTGCGAACTGCGCCATAGAATGGCTGAATAAGCACGCACTCTGATTTCTCATAAAAAGAAAAGGCACCAAAGGTTGTTAATGCCTCAGGTGTCTTTTTTTCATCTTAATGGCCTGCAATATGATATTTGTTCAGTTTCTGGTTCAGAGCCTGTCTGGTAATGCCCAGATATTCCGCTGTTTCTGTCAGGTTTTTGTGGTTTTCGACCGCATCCAGAATCAGCATCTTTTCGTAAGCATCCATGTTTTTCTTCAGGCTTCCGAGCCATTGTATCCGGTTTTCTCCCGTACCGTGCTCCGGCAGGATCTCTTCCAGATTCAGAGAAGACACCAGATATGAGGGCAGATCCCCCTTGGCGATAATGTTTCCTTCACAAAGATTAAAAGCTCCCTCGATGACATTACGAAATTCACGGATATTTCCCGGCCACGAATAAGTCTTAAAAATTGTCATGACTTCCTGAGAAACACCGATAATCTGCCGGTGCATCACATCATTGAACGCAGAGATAAAATATTCGGCCAGAAGGTCGATATCTTCGGGTCTGTCTTTCAGATCCGGCAGATCCACTGTCACACTTCCCAAACGATAAAACAGATCCGGTCTCAGACTCCCTTCCTCCATGCACAAAACCGGCGGACGATTGGTCGCTGCCACAATTCTGACATCCACATCAACAGATTCTGTACTGCCGATTCTGGTAACGCTCCTCTCTTCCAAAACTCGCAGAAGCTTGGCCTGCAGATTGATATCCATAGAATTGATTTCATCCAGAAAAACAGTTCCGCCATCGGCACTTTCAAAGATTCCCGGCCTGTCTTCAGCTCCGGTGTAACTGCCTTTTGCCGTTCCGAAAAACAGACTCTCCAGCAGGGTCGCGGGAATGGCCGCACAGTTCTGAGAGATAAACGGTTTGTTCTTTCTGTTACTGGATGTGTGAATTGACTGAGCCGCAAGTTCCTTGCCCGTTCCTGTAGAACCGTATATCAGCACCGAGGAAGAAGTCTTTGCGATACGCTGTATCTGGCTTCTGACCGCCTGCATTACAGGACTGCGTCCGATCATGTCGGAAACCTGATACAAATGTTTTTGTCCTGAATCCTTTTTTCCGTATACTTCGACAGGACTGCCGAAAGTTCTTCCCTCCGGAAAAGTTACAACGCTGACTGCACCGATGATTTTTCCGTCTTCCTTGATGGGGAAAGTATTGTCTATGACGCGAAAGCGCCTGCCATAAGATGTTGTCAGAAGATCCTCTCTTCCCATTGTCACTTTTCCTTCCCTGATTGCCGCAAGAATTGTGCTTTCAGATTCATCCAGATCAGGATAAAGTTCAAAGAGATTTTTTCCTATGGCCCTTTTCTCATCCAGTGGTGTAAAGTCAGGTCTGAACTGATTGAGGTAAACAATATCGGCACGCTCATCCACAACCATAATCCCATCCACATAATTCTCCATGTTGGTAATAATATTCAGATATTCTTCCAGCATCCTATCACCTCTCTTACAGGTTATTATATCCGCACATTCCAAAAATGTAAATATATTTTTACACTTGTAAATTCTATTATACAATTCATTCCATTTTCGTTTACATCTTTTCTCTGTTCTGATGCAGATATATTGAAAATTACAGTTTCACAGTTTTTTTATAATTGGCACTTTTCTTGCTTCTGAATATGTTATATAAAAATAAAGGAGAGAACGGATATGAAACGAGCTTATATCAATGCAAATATATTTACATCAAATGACGACATGTCATTTGCCACTGCCTTTACCACAAAAGACGGATTTATCGACTGGATTGGCCCGGAAACTGAACTTCCGGATGATACCTTTGATGAAACGGTTGATCTTCAGGGGAAGACAGTGATTCCGGGATTTACAGATGCCCACATGCATCCGGTGATGCTGGCAGATTTCAGTAAAAAAATTTCCTGTCTTCCTCCTTCCGTAAATTCCATTTCCGACATCTCATCCGAAATCAGAAAGGTTCGTGAAACACTGTCACCTGACTGTGGCTGCTGGATTGAAGGATGGGGATACGATGAAGGAAAACTGGCAGAACACTGTTCCCCAAACCGCTATGATCTTGATGCCGGATGCAGTGATCTTCCGGTATCTATCCTGCGTACCTGCGGCCACATCCGCTGTGTCAACAGCAAGGCGCTGGAACTGGCGGGAATTGACAGAAATACTCCGGATCCGCCGGGCGGAGAAATAGAAAGAGACGAAAACGGCGAACCTACAGGTGTTCTGAAGGAAAATGCCAGAAATCTAATCGTCAGCATTATGCCGTCTGCCACAAAAGAAGAGGTCATCGGTCAGGTCTGCGATCTGGGTCAGCTTCTTCTTTCTCAGGGCATTGTAGCGGTTACGGATATGGGAAATCTGGACAACATTGACCCTTATGATTACTATAGATTAGCTGCCGAACAGGGCTTTGAACAAGAAGTCGGAATCTACTACTTCTGGGAAAACTTCTGTGACAGTCCGGAAAAAAACAAGATCTTTGCTGAGGACAGATTCTCTGCTGACCGTCAAATCCGTGTTGCCGGTTTAAAACTAATTGGTGACGGCAGTTTTTCAGGCCATACGGCCTGGGTTGATCCTCCGTATCTTGGTACCGATGACTGCGGGATCTGTGTCTGCAGCGACGAACTCCTGGAGTCCGCCATCAGTTTCTGCAAATCAAAGGGCTGTCAGCTGTCTGTACATGCAATGTGTGGAAAGACCATCGATCATATGGTAAACAGAATCAGTCAGGAAGATAACTGGAGCAAAACTCAGGCTCCTCATGCCAGACTGGAGCATATCACCGAACCAAGTGACAGCGCAATAAAAAAAGCGGCAGACAAAAAACTGGCCTTTGTTACACAGCCGATTTTCCTGTACTGCGAAATTGAAAGCTATCTAACAAATCTGGGTCCTGAAAGAACGAAAAAAACTTACCCGATACGCACACTGCTTGAACGGAATGTGGATCTTGCTCTCTCAACAGATGCTCCCGCAACCTCCTGGGCTGTTCCTTCAGATCCGTTTTCTAACCTGAAAGCGGCTGTCACAAGAACTGCCTACGACGGCACTGACTGTGGAAAAGAGCAGTGCATCGATATATGTACTGCGGTCAGACTGTATACCAGAGAAAGCGCCAGAGTTTCAGGCTTTAAAAACCTGGGTATGCTTCAGCCGGGATATAAAGCTGATTTTGTCGTACTGGACAGAGATATTTTTACTGTTCCTCCTGAAGAAATCGATCGGGTTCAGGTCATTAAAACATATATCAAAGACAGACCTGTCTATGAAAGATAAAATTATCCTTCTATAAGGCAGAAAAGGTATCCGTCAATGGTCTTGAACTGAGAAGTATACCTTCTTTGTTTCCTCGAAAAAGGAGCCGATTTCCACAGATGATTATCCGCCTGTGGAAATCGGCTCCTTTTTAAAGAATCTATATTCTATCTTTTTTCATACAGACAGTCTATTACTCCATTTTTACTGGTATTTTTTACAAGATGAAGTTTGATTTCTTTGTTTTTATCGTTGAACAGTCTGGTTCCTCCTCCAAGAATAATCGGCATGATGGTCAGATGATATTCATCTGCCATGTTTTCTCTAACTACCTGATTTGCCACATTAGCGCCGCCACAGATCCAGATGTTCTCTCCTTCCTCCTGCTGCAGTTTCTGAATCAGAGTGCTCAATCTGGAATCCACAAATTTAATCTCGTCGGTATTCTCCTTGGGCCTGTGGGTGAGAACATAAGTGGTTTTACCCGAATACGGCCATTTGTCAGGAGATATCTCCTGCGTAATCTGCTTATAGGTATTCATTCCCATGATTACTGTGTCCACAATGGACATGAACCCGTTCAGTCCGTAATCGCCCTGATAAGAACCGCTTTCTCCACCGATCCATCCTGTCTTCCCGTCTCTGTTTGCAATAAAACCATCCAGACTTACTGCTGTATACAAGATTACTTTCCGTTTCATACTGTACCTCCAAATTCCTTACTGTGTAGAATTTTACACCATAAATAATTTTTCGTCAATATGAATATTGATACAAATCAGAAATTTTATTATTCTGTATCATTGCTCACTGCATAAAGCAGATGTCTCATCAGCAGCGAAGTGGTCACACTGCCCACTCCTCCCGGAACCGGAGTGACTGCTCCCGCAATTCGGCTGACCTCCTCAAAATCAGCGTCTCCTGTCATTTTTCCGTCTTCTGTAAAGTTAATTCCCACATCGATGACAGTCTGCCCTTCCTTCACCATGTCCGCCGTCAGAGTTCCTGCTTTCCCTGCGGCTGTCACAATCAAATCCGCCTGCCTGCAGAAATCAATGAGATCTTTTTTTGATGTGCGGGTATGACAGATTGTTACCGTCGCATTCTCAGAAAGTAAAAGAAGAGAAACGGGCTTTCCTATCACCATGCTCCTGCCGATGACAACCGCTTTTTTCCCTTCTATGGGAATATTATAATACTTTAAAATCTCCATGCAGCTTTCCGCCGTGCATGGAGAAAATGCACCTTCAGATCCGGTAAAGAAATTCCCCAGCGCACCATCAGAAATACAGTCCAGATCTTTTTCGGGAGCAATTGCATTTCTTACGGCTTCACTGTCAATATGAGCAGGCAGCGGCTGCAGCAGAAGCATACCGTGAATGTTTCTGTTATTATTGACAGACTCGATTACCGCAATCAGATCATCCTGTTCAATGTCGCTGC
>CASEOD010000081.1 GCA_949289445.1 uncultured Eubacteriales bacterium | reverse complement strand
AGTGGTAAGAACAGATGGAAAAAAGCTGACAACCTGTCTTGGGACCGTTTGTTTCGAAAAGACATTGTTCCGGAACAAGCAGACCAGAGAAAGTGCGTATCTGTTGGACCGGATCATGGGGATAGAAAGCCATGAACGGCTGACAGAAGACGCTGAAGCAAAACTGCTGGAGGAGGCGGTTCAGACCTCATACCGGAAAGCAGGGGAAGAAACAAGCCTGACAGACCAGGTGAGCAAACAGACCGTCAAGAATAAACTGCATAAACTGACATTCCCGCAACCGAAGGAAGAAAATCCGGAGAAAAAAGCAGTTGAGTTTCTGTATATTGATGCAGATGAAGACCATGTATCCCTGCAGTTCAAAGAGAAGAAGGGGGATCTGGAGGTTGGAGAGAACAACTGGAAGAATAACTGTGTTCTGGCGAAAATGGTGTATGTGTATGAGGGGATTGAGCCGGAATCACCAAAGAGTAAAAGGCATAAGCTGGTCAATCCCCATTATTTCAGCGGAGTCTACGATGGAGCAGACAACGCAAAGCTGTGGGACGAGGTGTATGCATATCTGGACAGCCATTATGATCTGAAAAAAGTAAAGAAGATCTATCTGAATGCAGATGGAGGGGCATGGATCCAGAGTGGGAAAAAGAGAATTGCGGGGATTACCAGTGTGTTGGATGAATTCCATCTGCAAAAGTATCTGTTGAAAATGACAGGGCACTTGAAAGACAGTGTGGATGATGCCAGAAAGGAGCTCTGTGATACGATCAAAAGCGGAACCAAGGCGGATTTTCAAAAGGTAGTGGAGAGACTGAAAGATTGTGCAGAAACAGAAGCGGCAGCAAAACGGATTGATGAAAGTGCATACTATATTCTTACGAACTGGACAGCAGCAAAAATCCGTTTAGAGGACCGAAAGACAGTAAAAGGGTGCAGTGCAGAGGGTCATGTGAGCCATGTCCTGTCCTCGCGGATGAGTTCCCGTCCTATGGGATGGAGCCGGACCGGGGTAGATAAAATGGCGCATTTAAGGGCGTATTATTGGAACGGCGGGGATATGTTGGAACTGGTCAGACAACAGGAGCATGAGTTTCCAGTAGCCGTCGGCGCGGAAAATGAAGTATTAAGCTGTGAGAGTATGTTGAGATGGGAGAGACAGCGTCATAATAAGCTGGGAAAATATATAGAGAGCATTAGCCACAGTGTCGGTACAGAAGTGAAAAAGAATGTATGGTTTCATGCACACATCTGGGGATTATAAAAACAAAGGACTTGTAAGAAGTGAGCAAAGGAAGTATAGTATAAGGCGATCGAACGAATATCAGATACACATCTGGCAGTTTCTGCCACTATAATTCCTACAGTAAATTTACGCCGTCTCCAGCGGAAGTTTGATTTGATAGTACAGAGAAGATAGAGTATAATCTTTCTGTAAAAGTTTATTTAGTCGCATAAATAAATTTTACACCAAGAGCCAGGCCTTGCACAGACCTGGCTCTTGTTCTTTGCAAAAAAGTGCTGCCGCACTAATTTAGTGCGACAGCCCCTTTCTTTCTGAGGAACGGAAACCACTCAGGACAGGTTTTGAAAAGGCTTCTGCAGGAAAGGGGAGAGAATACAATGCAGTTTAACACTACGACCGACTATGCCATCCGCTTTCTTTTATGTATGGGAAATATGAGCTCCCCTGTGTCTGGAAACACAGTGGCAGAGCAGGCGAAGATCCCGCCGAAGTATCTCCTCAAGATCGCCCGCAGGCTGCGGGAAGCGGGGCTTCTTGGTTCCCTGGCCGGGGCGAAAGGAGGATATTACCTCCGAAAGACACTCAGGGAGATCACGCTTTACGAAGTGCTCAGGATCATGGAACCGACCATTAAAATCAGCCGGTGCCTGGAGCCGGATTCCTATTGCTGCCGCGGCGCGTCGGCAGACTGCAAGATGCACAGGTATTACGAGCGCATCCAG
>CASEOD010000080.1 GCA_949289445.1 uncultured Eubacteriales bacterium | reverse complement strand
TGTTCATTGGGATCTGACACTGATTCAAAGGCCAGAATACGGGGGAGGCGAAATCTGGTTTGATGACAAACTGATCAGGAAAGACGGTATCTTCGTGCTCCCAGAACTGGAAGCACTAAATCCTGAAAATCTGAAATAATTTCATTATAATTTGAATACAATTTGAAGTAAAAGACTATAATTGATGCACTGACCAAAGCGGAAATCAAAGGCAGATTTCCGCTTTTACTTAGTCCAAATTCCAAAGCGCTTAAAAAGAATGGCAACGTAATAATATACCATTTCTTTATATTTTGCAAAATTCCTTAAAAATTTGTTTCAAACTATTGATTTTCAAGAAAATTTTGTTAAAATGATATTAGATATTTGCCATTAGGAGTGTGAGATGATGACAACAAAAGCAACTTTATCCGAGCAGATATATGATGAGCTGTATCATGACATCACAGATCAGAGGCTGGTCTGCGGTCAGAAGCTGACGCTCAAAGTATTAAAAGAACGATTTCAAGTCAGTCATACGCCTATCCGTGAGGCGCTGACCCGTCTTGCCGAAAACGGACTGGTCACCTATTATTCCAACTGTGGTGTAACGGTTACAGAATTTGAAGAAGACGATATCAAAGAGATCTACCAGTTTATCGGGGAACTAGATGCCATGGCTATTAAATTTTGTAAAAACACCTTTTCTTCTACCCCTTTGCTCTTTGATCTGAAAGAAATCATTACAAAAGGAAATGCTCTTCTTGCCGAAGGAAAAATCAGCGAGTGGAAAGAATACTCAGAAGAATTCCACACCGTCTTTTACCGTCATGGAAAAAACGCATATCTGGAAGAGGCAGCAAAACGGGTTCGTGCCAAAGTCGAAGTGCTCTCCTGCATGTACTATCAGAAGCCTAACGTAGAAAAAATAAACGAAGGCCATATTGAAATCTACGAACTGGTCAAAGCAGGAAAATATGATGAGGCAGCGGATGTGATGCGTTCCCACCTGCAGTTTGATATGGTCTACGCCCTCAACGCCTATAAAGAATATCAGAAAAACAAAGGACTGTAGTCTGTACTGAACACAGGACAGACTGCGGCCTTTTTATCAGATTAAATACACATCATATCTCAGAGCCTCTTCAAGGCTCTATTTTCATTACCGGATCACCCTGTCCTCCCCGGATTTTACTGCTGAAACAGCAAGCGGTATTAGCAGAACCGCAAGACAGATCAGTGTCACAGTCCAGTCCGCTGTCAAATCAAAGATGACTCCCATCAGAGCCGGTCCTGCTGCTGCGATCAGATAACCTGCCGATTGTACCAGTCCTGAAAGCTGTCCGGCAGCTACCGGATTTTCCGTTCTCGTACTGATCATAAGCATTGCCAGACTGATACAGGCTCCGGAACAAAACCCGCAAATCATCACTGCCACCGCTATTATTGCACTACCGCTACCGGCAATCAGAGCTACCATTCCAACAGCATAAAGACCCATCAGCAGGGCGGCCGGCTTTCTCTGATCCCTGTTTCTTCCCGCCACAACAGGCATAAACAGAGATGCAGGAATTCCGATAATCTGATACAGACTGAACAGATATCCGGCTGTTTCTGTATCAAAGCCTTTCATTTCCAAAATCGCCGGGAGCCAGGACACAAAACAGTAAAAGAATACACATTGAAGTCCCATAAACAGCGAGAGCCAGACAGCAACGGGAGATTTGTACATTTCTCTGACATATCCTTCCCTGCCCTCCGCTGAAAGTTTCATCCTGAAAAAAGGAGTCCAGAGAACCAGTGTCACCACAGCCAGCAGAACCCACACCGCCATTGCATGATTCCATCCCAGCACTGTTGCAAGAGGCACACTGATACCGGCAGCTATGCTGGCAAACAGACTCATAGCTGCAGTATACACTCCGGTCAGAGAAGCTTCCCTCTTCGGAAAACTTCCTTTTATAATAGATGGCAGCAGCACATTGCCAAAGGCCACACCGACTCCGGCAAGCGCTGTGCCCGCAAAAACTCCCGCAGCGCCAAGATAGGAACGGACAAGAAGTCCCGCAATCATGATCACCAGTGCAAAGGCAATGGCGCTTCCTTCTCCGTACCTGCCTGTAAAACGGCTGACCAAAGGTGATACAACCGCAAAAGCCAAAAGAGGCAAAGTGGTGATAAATCCTGCCGCACCTGATGAAAGCTGCAGCTGCTCCTGCAGTATGGTGAGAAGAGAGCCTACCCCGGTAATGGCTGCTCTCAGATTAAATGCGATAAAAATGACGGCTATAATCAGCCTTCTGTTATAACTCCTATCCTTTGTCATAAAGTCCTTTCTCTTTCTCTCAATCTTCTTCTATCACTGCTTGGCTTTTCTGTAACCCGCTTCCTGAGCTTCCTCTTCACTGTAAAAGATCACCAGATTTTTCGAGTCTTCCATCGTTTCATAGTCCCTCTGTCCCGGGCAGTGATAGATTTTAGAGCGCTTGTTGCCGCGTATCTCGATCTGTTCTGCCTCTGACTGCTCCTTTCCGTCATCTGTCGCAGATTCTGATAGTCTGCTGTCTCCGGTAGCATAATCAATCTCCACTCCGGGCTGCACATTATACACAAAGACATTGAAGCAGACACCTTGTCCTTCGTCCTCGACGGAGTAAGCCTCCATCTGCACGCCTCTGGCGACCAGTTCGTCTCCTTGGTAAACAGGGGTCACCCTGTACAAGACATGATTGTCTGTCTCTTTCACATAATCAGCTACCTGATCCTCAAAAGGAAGCATTCCGTCCACATTCATATAACGGGTGCCGGTAATCAGGTTTCTTTCATTGGCATTTTCCGCAGTAAGCTGATATCCGATGAGATGACAGCGGTTATAAAGGTATTTTCCATCGACGATATCGTATTTTACCAGATGCCAGCCGGAGGGTTTTACCATTCCGATACTTCCCCGCTTTTCCGTCGGCATCAGATCCTGTCCCACATTGGCAAAAGCCTCTCCGCACCGGCCAAGACTGTCAAGCCTGCTGTAGCTCTCAAATGACCCGGATTCCATATCTTCCTGAGAAAAAGACGGCTGATTTTCGTCCAGAACCACATACGGCTCCCCTTCATAGTCGGGTAGATTTTCCAGTGAAAAGGACGTCTGCGTTTCCTGACTGTCCAAAAAGGAAAAATTGTCCGATTCGCTACACCCGGTAAAGGACAGCGTCAGCATTACTGTCAGCAGAAGCATCACTGCCAGTATTCGCCGTGGTCTCTGTGAAAATTCAAATTTTACCGTGTTCTTTCTTTTTGTGTCATGCTCCGCCGGTTCAAAAGTATTATTCAAATCCTGCCTATAAGATGACTTGTACCTGTTCATTTTCATCTATACCCCCTGTAGCTTGACTTTTGGTCAAAAATAATTCCTTAACAATTATCCCAGTCAGGCTTGTCTTCGTCAAGCAGATTTTACAAAACTTTATGCGTTTATGTGTTTCTGAAAAATTCTTTCTCAAAAAGCGGGCGTAGAACGGGAGTTTCTCAGTTGAAGAACTACAAAATCCCTGTCCGGATCATGACCCCTGAACAACTATATTGTAACAGGATTGGCGATTTTTTGGTATTTCATCAATGCGCACCGGCATAGCAGGTGGTTCTCTGTTTCCACGAGGCTGTTTTTTTACATCTTAATCCATTATACGAATAAAGTTGGGGTGCGGACATTTTCCTGGACTGATTATGCAACCCATACCAAGGCTCTGCCGGTACTCCCAGGGACTCATATTTCCAAGTGATTTTTTAATTTGTTTTGTATTATACCATAGAAGATAATTATTGAGAATATCAATAAACTGTGCTATTTTAACGCCCGTCCAATCCTGACAATAGAACATTTCATTTAAAATATCAATCTCCATCTGCATATCCCTAATCTGAGCCTGTAATTGTGCAAGATCTGGTTGAGACTCTGTGACTGGGAGTCCTTCCGTGAAAGTATTGGGTTTCATGTTTTTGTCATTCATCAATGCAGTGATACCTCCATGAATATACTTCCTGCACCAGCTGTAAATGCCGGCTCTGGTATAACCAATATCTTCTGATACTGATTTTATACTTTCTCCGAGTTCAAAGCAACGATGAACAGCATTCATTTTCACTTCAATGGAAGGATTTCGTGGATGTTTTGCAGTGTTTATCAGTTTCAGGGACTTCCGTTCCGGTTTAGTTACACCTTCATTGGCTGTCCATGTGTAAAGTTCCCGTCTGGTCGGATAACCAGGAGTTCGGATGGTAGTGGTTGCCGATCCACATTGATGGTAGACTTTTAAAGCAATACTAATTTTGTCTTGTGAATACATGTTGATTTAGCTTCTTTCGGAATCCTAAGGAAGTCCAACTTTTTGTCCGCACCCTCCGTTGAAATTTTCTATCACCAGTTAACATATAGCTAGAAAGACAGCGGACGAAAAATCGCCCGCTGTCCTTCTAAAACACGTTATTATAATTTATTTAGTGGATGCATCATACAGAGCTTCTGCGTTATCCCACTCTG
>CASEOD010000079.1 GCA_949289445.1 uncultured Eubacteriales bacterium | reverse complement strand
AACGAGCGGAAGTGCCGCTCAATCATCTATTTTGATGATTTTGCGACACTCCCTTAACCGCAAAACTGATGTTTTGCTTTTTTACATTAAAAATAAGGACGTTTGGGAATCGTCTCTATTATTTTTATTATGTTTTGGATTTTGGATTTTATTTTTGGATTTTATTTTGGACTATGTGTTATGGGTTGAAACTTTCCCCAAACGTGTTCTACATCATTATTGTAACAAAAAGTTTCCTATTTTGTCTTTGTAATTTCTTCTAATTTTTTTGTAATTTTTTTGTGAACAGAAAAAAATCCGAAAATTTTCCCGGATTTTTCTTTCTGTTTGTTTTTTAGAACCTTACCGATCCCCGCCAATGGGTTCGAAATCCTCCGCCCCATGTTTGCAAAGCGGGCAGATGAAATCATCCGGCAAGGTATCCCCTTCATATACATATCCGCAGATTCTGCATACATACCCTTTCTTTTCGGGTTCTGATGCAGGCTTAGGCTTGATATGATCAAAATAATACTGATAAGTCACAGACGGTACATCAGAGAGAACCTTTTCCTGTGTCACTTCTCCGATAAACATTCTATTTGTTCCCAAATCCACAGTTTCCTTCACACTGACTGAAATCATGGCATTAATTGCTTTTGTCACATAAAAGATACCGTTTTCTGCCCTTTCTGCGTCATTGAAATCGTTAAACTTTTCCGTATCCCTGCCGCTGGAGAATCCAAAGTGCCGGAACACTTCAAAATCAGCTTCCTGTGTCAGAAAAGACAGATTAAACATTCCGGTCCGTTCTATCATTTCGCAGGTATAATTGCCTTTATTCACACAGACGCTTACCTGCTTTGGCTGATCCGTCACCTGCATGGCCGTGTTTGCAATACAACCGTTATCTTTTTCATTTTCTCTGGCAGTCAGCACATAGAGTCCGTAACTGAACTTAAACATAGCACTCATAACAATCCCCTTATCCGATGAATGTTATTCGGCTTTTTCTTCGAAAACGTCTTTTCCCATGCCACAGAGAGGGCAGGTCCAGTCTTCCGGCAGATCTTCAAAGGCAGTTCCCGGCTCGATTCCGTTGTCCGGATCCCCTACAGCAGGATCATACTCATAACCACATGCTCCACATACATACTTTTTCATAATAATTCCTCCTCTTTCTCTTATTGACGATTTAATAAATATATTTTGATAGCAGCTGCCAGATTCTGATAAAACTCCTTTTCGTTGGCATCAGGATCTAGCTTTTCCTGCAGCTTACCGATTCTGTAACGAATTGTATTCCGGTGACAGAACAAACGCTCTGCCGTCTTTATCGTATCACCATTGGCCAGAATATATTCCACAGCAGTCCTCAGGAGTTCAGAGCCTTTATCTTCATCTTCAAAAACAGGCGCCAGATACTCCTGCATATACTCTCGCATGTTTCCTCTGTGCATATCCGGAATGATCAGCTTGTATATACCCAGATCTTTATAATACTTAACAGTTTTTTTCTCGATTTCTGCCACCTTTTCTGTCCAGAAAGCCTGACGCACCGCCTTGTCAAAAGGAATCTCCTTCTTCATGAGACGGCTGAATCCCATGGTCAGTTCCTTTCCCATGAGCCCATAGGCAAGCAGTACATCATCCAGCAGCACCAGAAGTCTGGCGCTGTCTTCTTTATCCTGAGACAAAAGTATGATGAAAGAATCCCTGTATTTTGCAATAAAAATTTTACTGCTCAGCTTAACATCCGGTTTCCCTCTGTGAATGGCGTTCAACACCTGTCCGGCTGTCATGTTTTTCCCTCTGATGCAGACTGCTGCAATATAAGCGCAAAGCAGAGGGTTCAGTTTTTCAAGTGCTTCTTCAGCTTCTTTTCGGGAAAAATCTCTATTGAGAATTTCTTCGATGAGAGCCTCCGAACGGGTTAAAATATCATTCTGCTCCACTGTTTTCTTAACAGAAAAAATAATATCCTCAAAGAATTCGTCACGACCGAATTCCAGAATGGGAAAGTTCATTCTGTCCGCATAACATAAGGCTTCCTGTGGCAGTTTCTTAAAAAATACAGGTTTATAGGCAAGCGCCTGCACGTTTTGCTGTATCAGACGCTTTACAGTATCCAGAATCAATTCCGGTTTATCCTTCGCAAAGAGAAAACTGGACAGAACCAGACTGTTTCCGTTAAAACTGTTTTGTCTGTATTCCTCTCCCTCCTGTATAAACTCGAAATCCAGAATCTCCGTGGCAGTCACGGTCCTGTCAAGACCCTTTTCCCCTGCTACCACTTTAAACTGGCGCATAACTTCCAGTCCCAATAATTCTCTGATACTGACTGCCATACAAGCTCCTTTACTTTATTCGCTGAACAATACGGTAGATAGATACCGCTCTCCTGAATCAGGCAGAATGACCACTATTTTTTTTCCTTTATTCTCTTCCTTCCCGGAAAGCAGAACTGCTGTATAAAGCGCTGCCCCTGAAGTGATTCCTGCCAGATAGCCTTCCTGCCGGGCAAGACTTCTTGCAAAAGCGTAAGCATCTTCTTCTTCTACTGTAACAATTTCATCTATCACGGTTCTGTCCAGAACCTCCGGTATAAAATTGGCGCCGATTCCCTGCAGATTGTGAGAACCGCTCTTTCCCAGAGAAAGCAGCGGTGATTTTTTCGGTTCCACGGCAACTATCTTTATCTGTGGGTTCTTTTCTTTTAAAAATTTTCCGCAGCCTGTAATAGTGCCGCCTGTACCTACACCTGCCACAAGAATATCCACTTTTCCGGCAAGATCTTCCCAGATTTCCGGACCTGTAGTTTCCTGATGGGCACGGGCATTGGCCGGATTGATAAACTGTCCGGCAATAATACTGCCGGGAATTTCTCTATGCAGTTCTTCAGCCTTTTCCACGCTTCCCTGCATTCCCTTTACGCCTTCTGTCAGAACCACCTGGCCCCCATAAGCGGTCAGAAGTTTTCTTCTCTCAATACTCATGGTTTCAGGCAGAACGAATATTGCACGATACCCTCTGGCTGCACAGATAGCTGCAAGGCCGATGCCGGTATTTCCGCTGGTAGGCTCAATCACTGTGCCTCCCGGTTTCAGCAGACCTCTTTTTTCCGCATCCTCAATCATGCTGAGGGCAGCCCGATCTTTAATACTTCCGGCAGGATTAAACCCTTCCAGTTTTCCGTATAGAAAAGCTTTTGATCCATAGTTTTTTTCAATTGCGGCCAGCCTCAAAAGAGGCGTTTTACCGATAGTTTCCGTGATTTTGCTGTAAATCATTCTCTTTCCCCCTAATTTTTTCAAAAATACAGATTACTGTCAGCAGATATGCAGTACCCAAACTCCAGCCTCCCATAATGTCTGTAGGATAATGCACACCCACATAAACTCTGCTGAAACCGATAGCTGTGATAAGAATTATCAAAAAAACAGTCAGCCCGTCGGCCAGTTTTCGATTCCGGCAGTATCGTCTGATCAGATAAATGAGAATCCCGAAACAGACAATGCCGTTCATAGAATGTCCGCTCGGAAAAGAAAAACCGCCCTGCTCAATAATTCTGACCGCAACATCAGGTCTGGGTCTTTCAAACACAGATTTTACCACTTTGTACAGGATAGTAGAGCTCAGAGAAATTACCGCAAAGGGAATGCCGATATTTCTCCTTGTTCCCCGGCAGATCAGAAGCAGAATGCCCAGCAAAGTAACAGTCTGCCAGTTTCCCAGATAAGTAATGGGAATCCATATACTGTTTAAAAGCGGTGTTCGGTGATCATAGACCCATTGAGTAATTCTGTCATCAAAAGCGATTACTCCGCCGGAAGCGATTCCGTATGCAACATAGGCGAAGCATAACAATGCTCCGCCTATTATGATCCATACTACATACATTCTGTTCCTATTTCTGTAATCCCTTTTTCCTGCCTTTTGAGCCATATGGATACCTCTTCTGCTGCAGGATTACTTGAACTTCACAGCAGTTCCATAGGCGATAACTTCTGCTGCGCCCTGCATAATCGCCGCAGATGAGAATTTTACGTTAACAACCGCATCAGCACCAAGGGCCTCAGCCTCATCCACCATTCTTTTAGTTGCGATCTGTCTGGCTTCCTGCAGCATTTCCGTATAACCTTTCAGCTCACCTCCAACCAGTGTTTTAAAGCCGGCGCCTATGTCCTTTCCTAAGTTCTTAGACTGCACAACATTACCCTTTACCATTCCTAAAACATCAAATTCCTGATTAGGAATATAATCGATATTGACAAGTTTCATATTAATTTCCTCCTACGCTTCAACGCTGATATTTTGTGCTGTTATTTTTAGTTTTGTCCATATTATACTCTTTTTGTATAGATATTTCTACATGTTTTATGTTATATTAATAAAAAGAAGATTTTTTGAGGAGGTAATTGGTGAAATTCTTTAGAAATATCCCGCCGGGCTACCGTCTGTTTCGTTCTGTCAGTGTATTTAACGACTGCCTGAAAGCAATCGGTGATGCCAGAGCCAAGGGAGACATTGAAAAAGAAAAAGCCCTTATCGGAGAGGGCGTTGCTAAATGGATACACAGACTGCTCGAACTGTTCGACATTACAATTCACATAGAAGGAAAAGAAAATATTCCCCGGGAAGACGGTTTTGTGTTTATCGCCAATCATCAGGGGTATGCAGATATTATTGTAATGCTGCATATCATGGAAGGCAGACAAGTCGGCTTTATCGCCAAAGATACCCTGCAGAAAGTCCCTTACTTCGGTAAGTGGATTTCCGCAATCCGCGGAGTTTTCATCAAAAGAGGAGATACACGGGAAGCTCTCAAATCCATTCAGGCAGGAGTCGATCATCTGAAACAGGGATTCAATCTGGTTATTTTCCCTGAGGGAACCAGAAGTCAGTCTGCAGAAATGAATCCTTTCAAGCCGGGCAGTTTCAAACTGGCCACAAAGGCAAAGACGAAGATCGTGCCAGTAGCCATCAACGGTACACGCCATATGTTTGAGGACAGAGGAGTCATCACCAGAGGTGCCGTAATTGATGTAAAAATTCTTCCGCCTGTGGATTCAGCTTCTCTGGACAGACACCAGACCGCGAATATTCCTCATGAAGTGGAAAATACTATTAGAGAAGCTATGTGCGAACTGGTTGAAAAAGAAAAAATCAGAACCGAAAAGGAGGCAAAACTATGATTATCAATCTGACAAAAGATACCTTCCGGAAAGAAGTGATAGAATCTGAACTTCCTGTCATTGTAGATTTCTGGGCGCCTTGGTGCGGACACTGCATCAATCTTATGCCTGTTATCGACGAACTTGCGGAAGAAGCTGACGGCAGATACAAAGTCTGCAAAATCAATATTGACGAAGAGCAGGAACTGGCGATGCAGTTCGGTGTTATGACAATTCCCACCTGCGCCAGATTTGAAGGGGGAGAACTGAAAAGCAAAACAGTGGGTGCATTGCCGAAAGCCGCACTGACTGCGCAGCTCGGAATCTAAAAGTTATCCATAGCCTTATCCACATATGTGAATAACTTGTCCTCGGTTTCATGCCGCCGACAGAAAAACAAAAATATTTATACAGAGAAAAAGGAGCATTTTCCGAGAGAAAATCTGCTCCTTTTTCTTTAATCTCTGTTCTTTATGCGCCGCATCCTGTCAGGACGTTTAATCCCAGTCATCGTCCCAGTCCAGTCTGTCTTTTTCCCAGCTGATGATTACTCCTGAGGATGCATTGATTTCAAACTCATATTCATAATCGCCTTTCACTGCTTCCCCTTCGTAAATCCAGATTCCGTCATCTTTTTCCAGTTTCAGCTCTCTGATATCAGCATTCGGAATTTTTGCCAGGACAATGCTTTCCGCCTTTTCTATAGTAATCTGACCACTGTTCTGACTGCTCCCCGAAGAAGAGCTGCTGTTTCCGCCGCTCTGACTGCTTCCCGAAGATGAGCTGCTGTTTCCGCTGTCCGTATAGGTTTCGCTGTCATAGTCAAAATAGCTCTCATGTTCTGATTCCAATGTAACCTCGCCGGTCTGAGCGTCAACATAGTAGTCGTATTCAATATTATCCTTAATTACTTCAACTTCATAATAGTATTTTCCGTTTTCACGGTCCAGATCCAGATCTTTGACAAATCCGCCGCCGGCTTCTTTAAGAACCAGTTCCTCCACTTCCTTCGTAGTCAGCAGATCTCCCGAAGATGCCGTATCCTGACTGTTATTTGTATTATCCATAGGAATTGTAACAGCAGTTCCGAATTTCACTGTACTGTCCAGAATTGCTCCGCTTACAGGATGTACATCCGCATTTCCGTAAAAGTCATTTGCCGTAAAATCAGCTTCATACTCATAAAGACCGTTATCCTGATTAAGCGTTACTCTGACACTGGTCACTCCGTCAAACTTCTCCTTGATAATCTGTTCCACATCCGCTTCTGTCAGCTCAACAGTTTCACTGCCAAGGTCATTGTCCAGCTGAGACTCCACTTTCTTAACCTGTTTGGTTTCTTTGTTTATCTCGACTTCAAAGCCTTCTGCATTTTCATCATCGTGGAACATTACCTCAAACTTGTTGTTTTCTTCTTCACTGGTCACAAATCTGGCCGTGGAAGGCACATACTTCTGCGCAATTTCTTTCGCTTCATCCAGAGTTAGTGCTGTGGAAAATGATGTGGAAACCACCACTGCCGCTATGATTACCACTACCGCCACTGCAGCGGCGATTCCGGTTTTTTTGTTTAAATATTTATTCATGACTTTCCTCCTTATCATCTATTCACTGAATATTATTCTCTGATGTTGGTCCTATCATAATCCACGGAAATGAAAATAAAATGAAAAATTTCATTGAAAATTCATTTTTTTGCTTTATGATAAAATTAACATAAAATCAGGAGGAGATGACAAATGAAGCTTTTAATTGTAGAAGACGAAAAGCGGCTCTGTCAGACAGTGGCAAAGCATCTGAAAAGTGACGGCTACACTGTGGATACCTGCTATGACGGCAGCGATGCCTTAGACTATATAAACGGTACGGAATATGACGCTGTGATTCTGGATATCATGCTTCCGGGCCTTGACGGAATTTCCGTTCTGAAAAAGATCCGTTCACGAAAACTGAAAACCCCTGTCCTGCTGCTGACAGCGAAAAGCAGTATAGATGATAAAGTGGAGGGTCTGGACAGTGGTGCAGACGATTATCTGACAAAGCCTTTTTCTCTGGAAGAGCTTTCTGCCAGAATCCGTGTCATGATCCGGAGAAACGGTGTGGAAAGAGTGGACAATACCATCACAGTCGGTCCTCTCACTCTGGATACAGAAAAAAAGACAGCCGTCCGGGATGGAAAGATAATTACTCTGACAGCAAAAGAATACTCCATTCTGGAGTATCTGATGCACAACCAGGGAATAGTTTTAACAAGAGATAAGATCATGCATCATATCTGGAACTACGATTATGAAGGCAGCAGTAATATTATAGATGTATATATCCGGACACTGCGCAACAAAATTGATGCTGATTCTGATCAGAAACTGATCCGGACAGTAAGAGGTATCGGTTATGTAATTCGTGAAGAAAAGTAAGGTGCGCTCCATGAAGATGAAAAACAGTTCCATTAAAACCAGAGTCACCCTGTATTATTCTATCGTTCTGATTCTGATAACCCTTCTTGTCTTCGGAGTTTTTCTTCTGACGGCCAGCAGGCAGGTTAACCTGGTATCGAAAGACACCGTTATGAACGCGGTACAGACTTCCTTTGATGATGTGGAATTTGACAACAACATTCTGGAAATCGACAATGATTTTGATTCCTATCACAAGGGGGTTACACTGCTAATCTACAGTGAGAAAGGCGAACTGATCAAGGGTTCGGTACCCGGCAGCTTCCCTGCATCCACACCCTTGTCATCCGGAACCTATCAGGAGCTGGATGATGAGGATGATACCTGGCTCGTCTACGATCTGTTCAACTCTTACGAAAACGGCCAGGGAATCTGGGTCAGAGGCATCTACAATATGGACAGTACTCTTCGCACCTTAAATGCGGTGAAAAGCTTTATGTTTATTGTACTGCCGATCATGGTATTCCTTGCTATCATTGCAGGCAGAAGAATTACAAAAAAAGCCTTTATGCCTGTTACAGAGATCACTGAAGCGGCAAATACTATCAACAACGGTCTGGATCTCTCCAAACGGCTGCCTCAGGGGGAAAGCAAAGATGAACTTTACTATCTGACTGAAACGCTCAATCAGATGATTTCACGTCTGGAAAAGGCATTTCAGATGGAAAAGCAGTTTTCCTCCGACGTGTCTCATGAGCTGAAAACTCCCATCGCTGTCATTTTGGCAGAGTGTGAGTATACTCTGGAAGAAACCAGGCAGATTGAGGAATATCAGGAGTCTCTGGAAAATATTCAGAAGCAGTGCAGAAGAACCATGTCCATGATTCAGCAGCTTCTGCAGATTTCCCGGACAATCAATACTGCCTCCTCCATTGAACGGGAAAATATCAACTTGTCAATCCTTTGTGAAAGTGTGGCGGAAGAGCTTTCCTTAATGGCGGAAGAGAAGGGCGTTTCTCTCTTGACAGAAATCAAACCGGATGTGGAAATTTATGCAGATGAAACTCTGATGATGCGTCTCCTGATCAACCTTATCACCAATGGCGTCAAATACCGCAGAAAGACGGACAATTCCTATGTAAAACTGATTCTCACAGACAGTGAAGAAGCTGAGCAGATAAAGATTATCATCGAAGACAATGGAATCGGCATCTCAGAAAAGGATCAGAGTGAGATATTCCGGAGATTCTATAAGGTGGACAAATCCAGAACAGGAGAGGACACCAGTTTCGGTCTGGGACTTGCCATGGCAAGATGGATTTCCGAAGCCCACGGTGGAAATATCAGTGTGGAAAGTATTTTGGGAATGGGAAGCAGATTTATTGTAACTTTAGACAAAGAAAAATCCTCACAGCAGGAAGCTGGTTCCGTCTGATAAAGGGATCAGACTACTAAAAACAAAAGCTGTTTATCTTTCTCCCGATATGAAAAATAAACAGCTTTTTATTTTCGATTGTCTATGATTTCAGAAGTTCCGATCTGAATCTGCCGACGATATTTCTCTCTGCTCTGGATACAGTCATCTGTGAAACTCCCAGAGATTTCGCTATCTCTGCCTGAGATCTGTTATAGATAAACCGCTGTCTGAAAATATAGCGATATTGCTCGTTAAAAGTATCCATTACTTTTTTAATAATCTCGGCAGTTTCAATCCGTTCATATCCTTTCTCATCGAATCCTGTATATTTCTCCAGCAGTGAACTCTCTCCGTCTTCTCCCATATCGTCGAAAGTCTTGTCCAAAGAATAGGTTCCGTAGGCCTGGGAACTTTCCATCGCCTCAATAATCTGCTCTGCGGAAAAGCCTGTAGCTTCTGCGATTTCTTCTATAGTCGGTCTTCTGTGATACTCATTATAAAGTTTATCTCTGGTTTCCTGCACTTTTGCAGCCATTTCCTTGAGCCGTCTGGGCACCTTCAGGCTCCACTGTTTGTCACGAAAATACTTTTTTATCTCGCCCAGAATCGTAGGAGTGGCAAAAGAACTGAACTCAAACCCCTTGTCCGGATCAAACCGCTCTACAGCAGAAACAAGGGCAAGAGCCCCCACCTGATACAAATCATCATACTCCACGCCTTTTCCCAGATACTTGCGAATGAGAATGTCTACCATGTACAAATATTTTTCTACGATTTCATTGCGAAGTTCTTTGCTTGGATTCTTTTTATATTGGATAAACAATTCTTGTTCCATCATACAATTTTCACCATTCTGATGGACTTGCGCCCATCTTCTTCAATCCCAAATTCCACCTCATTCATCAGAGACTGGATAACGAAAACTCCAAGATCTCCTTCTTTCGGACAGTTTCTGCACGGTTTTGAAAGTTTCTCAAGAGTGTGCAGTTCACACTGATCCTTAATGAGAATTTCTATTCTCTTTTCTTCAACATTGCACTGAAGCTCATATTTATCTGAAAATCCGTCATAGCCGTGACAGGATATCAGCTTGCAGGCTTCACTGACAGCAGTTTTGATATCTTCTGCCGCATCAATATCAAATCCTGCAGTCATTGCAATAGAGCTGATGGAAAGCCTTACCATAGTCAGATATTCAGGTTTTCCGGGTATCATAAACTTCAAATTATCCATGAATCAATCTCCTTTTTATTCTCCATATTTAGAATAGCGTTCATTTACATAAAATGCAACCCTTTTGTTATCATTGATACCCGGTTTTATCGTTTTACCTCAAAAGAAATCCTTCTGTTCCGCGTATCCATTTCACATACCGCACCGATAGGCAGCGCAATCATCGGAAATCCGTGACCTGACTGAACTCTGCTGATGACAGGAACCTGTTCCGCATCCGGTCTTCCGCAGCTTCTGAGTGCATCCATGATCACTCTCTCCGGTCCGTAATCCGGCCTGTCAATATCCATATCCGTAAACTGACCCAGCAGAATGCCCTTTACTCTGTCCAGCTTTCCGGCGTCCCGAAGCTGAAATGCGGTGCGGTCAAAGTTACCGATATGGCCATGGACTTCTTCCAGAAACAGAATTTTATCATCAGTCTGTACCTCATAAGGCGTCCCGATGGAGGTTGCAACCAGTTCCAGATTTCCTCCCGCAAGAGGCGCTTTCGCCTTCCCGCAGCCCTCCTGCTCCACATACATTGGATGACCCGCAGGCTCTGTGTAATCATATTCTGTATCCGCAGTCAACAGGTCCTCAAAGGCTGCACGGGTTTCCCCATCATAATGATCCACCATATTAGAAGACACCATCGGGCCGTGAAAGGTAACCAGACCGCATTTATCCGCAAACAGATTCAGCATGGTAGTCGTATCACTGTATCCCACAAAGGGCTTAGGATTCTGACGAACTATATCAAGATTGATTCCCTGAATCATCCGGTTGGAGCCATCTCCGCCTCTCACGCAGAAAATCCCATCCACTTCAGGATCGGAAAACATGCGGTTGAGCCAATCCGCGCGGATATCTTCCTCTCCTGCCATATAGCCGGCCTTGTCTGACGTGATATTATCCGCAGCCTTTATGCGAAATCCCTCTTTTCTTAGAAAGTCCATACACTCTTTCAACCTCTCTTCGCTGACAAAGGAACTGCATGCGACCAGTCCGATACAAGCATTTTTGGGGAGTTTTGACGGAAATTTCATGATCATCACCTCTCTTGTTTATTTTGAAAAAAACAGAGCATACATTTGTACACTCTGTTTTAAGACTCCTTGCGAGTCCGTCTGCATCAAGTCATCTTAAACTTAATGTCACTTAGATATTATTTATTGCAATATTTTATTACTCTTCAAAGTGCATATCAGCAGTGGATAATGTACCGTCGATCTTTGCAACGATTCCTTTGATGTTGGATCTTACTGCAGTATAGCTGTTATCCATAAACAGCGGAATGATATTTACGTTTTCAAACATGTATTTCTGCACTTCTCCAACTTTTTCAATACGCTTTTCAGTATCAGGTTCTGCTGCGACTTCTTCTACCATCTTGCGATAAGTTTCATCATTACCAGGAGCATTCTTATCATAGTAACAGATGTTAAAGATCAACAGAGGCTCTGCCCATGCCAGACCTGAGATTCCCATATCGTAGTTATCCTCATTGCAGCGATCATGGATGTAGTTGTATTCCAGAGCTTCGATAGACATATCAAAACCTACTTCCTTCAGCTGGTTGGTCATAGCTTCAGGAATAGTAGTCCAGTCTGTAAATGCCAGGAATGTAAACTCAAGTTTCTTTCCGTCTTTTTCACGGATACCGTCTCCATCAGTGTCAACCCAACCGGATTCTTCCAGTAAATCTTTTGCTTCTTCAGGGTCATAGTTATAAGTTTCTTTGAACCAGTCTTTTACGTCCTGATTGAAGCACTGCATGCTGTCGATGATGATGGAATATGTAGGACTAATACTTCCTTCAGAAATCTCAGCCAGTTCTTCTCTGTTAATTGCATGGCAGAAAGCTTTACGTACATTGATATCAGAGAAGATGGAGTTATCTGTATTCAGTTCTACATAGTTTGAGGTAGGGTAAGATGCTTCGATCAGCTCAACGCCTTCAGCGCCTTCCAGTTCCAGTCTCTGATCCTTGGAAGTGGACAGGATGATGTCAGCAGATCCGCTCTTGATTTCTTCAGTTTCAGTAAAATCTTCTACGTTGAACTTACATTTGATCTTTTCAAAATGCCACGGTCCGTTTGTCTCAACCAGCGGATTGAATGTCTTGTAGTTATCGTTTCTTACCAGATTTACTTCGGAACCGGAAACATAACCGTTGGATTCATCCAGCTTATAAGGGCCGTATGGGTGGCATCCCCACATCAGTTCGTCGTTAGACATAGTATCCAGTTCGTCTTTGTCGATGAGGCAGATAAAGTCTGCGCAGAAATAGTATTCCATATCACAGGAATAATGGCTCAGATTCAGTGTAACGGTTCTACCGTCAATATCAATAGATTCGATATTGCTGTATCCGTCCGCATACGGACTGACTTCCAGACCATGTTCGATGGATGCTTTTACGTCTTCCGGCTGTACTTCTTCACCGGTGGAATAATACAGTCCTTCCGGAACGGTAAATGTTACACTTTTACCGTCTTCAGCAACTGTCCAGTCCTGACAGATGTTGTCAACAACCTTAGAGTTTTCCGGGTCCCACTGGAACAGGGATGCGCCGACCCAGGTCTGTCCGCCGGAACTGCTGTCCAGCTGGAAACTGTCTACGCCGTACCATTCGCTGTCCATTACGACCAGTTCAGTCTTTTCTTCTGATGATGAATCCCCACCACCGCCGCATGCAGCCATGGAGAAAACCATAACGAAGATCATCATAATGGCTAATAACTTCTTCATAAAATACGTCCTCCTTTTTTGAGTTATCTATTGCAATAAATATTACAATCCATTTAATTTTCCGCGGACTCTTCGTGATTCAGCGGATGAAAACATGCTACCTGATGACCTTCTCCGACAATTATGTCAGGCGGCATGGTTGTTCTGCATTCTTCTGTAGCATATTCACAGCGATCGCAGAACCGGCAGCCCGGTCCGACTTTAATCAGACTTCCCGGATCACCTTTCATGACTTCCTTTTTCTGATCTCTAAGAGTCGGATCCAGAATCGGCGCTGCATTCAGAAGACCTCTGGTATACGGATGCTGCGCATTTTCTGCTATTTCTTCAGTCGGACCGAATTCCACCAGTCTTCCGAGGTACATAACTGCAATTCTGTCACTGATGTATTTTATAACATTCAAATCATGTGTAATAATCAGATATGTCAGTCCCATCTGTTCCTGCAGATCCAGCAGCAGATTCAGAATCTGCGCCTGTACCGAAATATCCAGCGCACTGGTTGGCTCATCCAGAATCATCACTTTAGGATTGAGAGCCAGTGCCCGCGCAATGGCAATTCTCTGCAGCTGACCGCCGGATAGCTGGTGAGGAAAGCTCTCCAGATATCTCTGGTCCATCTTTACCATATCCAAAACTTCTTTGGCCTTCTGCTTAGCCTCTTCCCTCGGTACTCCGTGTATAATCATCGGTCTCATTATGGAACTTTCAACGGTCTGACGAGGATTCAGATTGGATGCCGGATCCTGAAAAACCACCGCAACATCACTTCTGATCTGTTTAATCTCTGCTCTGTTGGCCTTGGAAACATCGATTCCGTTAATGACAATCTGCCCGTCGGTTATACTTGTCAGGTTCAGAATTACACGTGCCAGCGTTGTCTTTCCGCTTCCGGACTCACCTACCAGTCCAACAACTTCGCCCTGTTTGATTGTCAGTGTAATATCGTCAACAGCCTTTACTTTGACATTTTTCTTTCTTAACACTCCTTTGGAAATGGAAAAGTATTTTTTCAGGTGTTCCAGCTGAATCATAGTCTTTTCTTCCATTTACTTTTCCTCCTTTCCGGCAAGGTGGCAGCGGCAGTAATGATCCTCGGCAACAAATACAGCTTCCGGAGTTTCATTAAAGCATTTTTCCACGGCATACGGACATCGGTTTGCAAAACGACATCCCGGCTTTTTCTCCGTAATACGCGGAACAGAACCGTCAATGGTCTGCAGTCTGCCTTCCTTCTTGGTCTTTCTCGGAAGAGCCTGCATCAGCAGACGGGTATAAGGATGAACAGGATTGCGGAAGATCTCAAAGACATCTCCGCTCTCAATCATCTCACCGGCATACATGACACCAATTCTGTCTGCGATTTCGGCTACCAGACCGAAATTATGAGTAATCAGCATAACCGCTGTATTAAAGTTCTTTTTCAGTTCTTTCATAATTTCCAGAATCTGGGCCTCGATGGTTACATCCAGTGCAGTGGTCGGTTCGTCTGCTATGAGAAGCTCCGGATTTCTGGAAAGCATCATTGCAATCATTACACGCTGACGCATACCGCCGGACAGTTCGTGAGGAAAACTCTTTATACGTTCATCCGCATCCGGCATCTTCACATCTTTAAACAGCTTCAGCACACGATTCCAGGCTTCTTCTTTAGAAACCTTATCCAGCAGAATAGCTTCCGCTGTCTGATCTCCTACGGTATATACGGGATTCAGAGAGTCAAGAGGGTTCTGAAAGATCATGCCGATCTCTTTTCCCCGAATGGCTTCCATTTCCTGCTGATTACATTCCCTCAGGTTTTTCCCCTTAAAGATAATTTTACCGCTGATTTCTTCATTTCCACCGGGGAGCAGGTTCATTATGCTGTGGGCTACTGTGGATTTACCGCAGCCGGATTCTCCGACGATGGCAAATACTTCACCTCTGTTCAGAACGCAGTTAACATTGTTTACTGCTGACAGATATCCGTCCTTAACTTTATAGTCTATAGACAGGTTTTCCAGTTTCAATAATTCTTCACTCATGTTCCTGCCCCTTTCTACTGTGTCTTCATATGCGGGTCGATCAGGTCACGCAGACCTTCGCCCAAGAGATTAAATCCTAAGGTTACATACACCAGAGCAACACCCGGCCAGATCGTCATCCAAGGCGCTCTCTGAATAAAGTCGAGACCCAGAGAAATCGCAAGTCCCCAGTCAGGTGAAGGCGGCTGAGAACCCAGACCCAGGAAGGACAGTGTCGTAGTGGACATAATAGTTCCCGGCAGATTCAGAGATACCATAACCAGCAGAGACGGAATTACGTTTGGAAGTATGTAACGGATCATCAGAGATAAATTGCTTTCTCCAAAAGCCTTTCCTGTTTCTACAAATGCCATGTTTCTCAGAGACATGGTCTTTGCTCTGACAATACGGGCATAACTGGCCCACGCCACCAATGAGATTGCGATAACTGTGTTAGTCAGACCTGTTCCGATGATGGTAACTACGGCCAGCGCCAGAATGGTTCCCGGAATACACCATGTAAGGTCAGTCATGAAGGTGAGCACCCGGTCCACCCATTTTCCGAAGAATCCGCAGGCAAGACCTACAACCACACCGATAATAAGCTGAAGGCTGCCTCCCAGGAATGCTACCCAGAGAGTGATTCTGCTGCCGTATACAATACGTGAAAACATATCTCTTCCCAGTTCATCGCAGCCGAAAAGGTGTGCCGAGCTGGGTGCTTCCAAAGCGCTTCCTGTTTTCTGATCCGTATAATAATACGGAGCAATCTGTTCCGCGAAGATTGCAACAAGGATTACGCTGACAACAATGATAAGGCCTATCATAAAATTCGCATTGTGCGTACATTCGTGAAGCCGCTCTTTCCATTTATTATTATTGCTTTTCATTCTAATTGTCACCTCCGGCCAACGAAGATCTGATCCGCGGATCCAGTACGCCCATAAGCAGATCGCTGATAAGATTACATATTACGGTCAGTATGGCAATCATAAGAAGTACTGCCTGCACAACAGTAATATCCTGCTGAATAATAGAATTCAGAAGCAGATTACCCATTCCCGGGAATCCGAAGATTCTCTCGGTGATAACTGCACCTGAAATGAGCCATGGAATAGACATGAATACCAGTGTGGTTACCAGAATCAGAGAATTTCTGAGCACATGCTTTACCATAACTGTCTTTTTCGGCAGTCCCTTTGCATAGGCTGTGGTGACGTATTTTTCGTTAATTACGTCCAATACCTCAGTTTTAGTGATACGCAGGGTTCCTCCCACACTTCCGAAGGCCATGGTGAGAACCGGCATAACATAGTTCTGCCAGTGATCATAGCCACTGATAGGTACCAGTTTCAGCTGCACCGCCAGAATCAGAATCATCAAAGCGCCCAGCCAGAAGGACGGAATCGCTGTCAGCAGCAGAGAGAAGTTGACCATAAACCGGTCGAACAATCCATCCTTTTTTATGGCGCACAGGAGCCCGATTGGCAAAGCGATCACCAGCTCAAGAATCAGTGCGAGTCCGCAAAGTTTCAGACTGTACGGAATTCTTGCCTTCATCATGTCCCATACATCCTGTCTGTATCTGAGGGAAACTCCGAAATCTCCATGGACAGCATCCTTTGCCCAGTTTACATACTGTTGCAGGAATGGCTGGTCATATCCGTATTCATGGGCAATTTCTGCCTTTCTTTCTTCCGACACCTTATCGTTTATTACCATGTCAACAGGATCGCCCGGCAATGCGTACATAAGACAAAATACCAAAAACGATACTGCGATAACCAGTAATACACCCTGTAAGAGTCTCTTGATTACATAGTCTCTGATAGTTACATCTCCCTTCTGTGTTTCTTCCTATAAATAAAGATTACAATTCCTATAATCAGAACTGCGATAACAATTGCAGCAGCAATAAGAAAACCATTTATCGGCTGCTTCAGATCATCGGCTGTTACACCGTCTGTCAGACGAAGCAGGTTGACGGTTTCCGGCAAATCTCCGCGTATTGCCGTACCATCGGCGGCCTGTGCGCTGTCCATAACGCCCATAACCACCGAGATCCATTTCAGTCCATCCTTTTCCATGTATCCAGTAAAGCAGTATCCGGCAGATGGAGTCCATCCGGTCTTTACTCCCTTGATATAACCTTCATAAGGATTTTCGTAGAGATCACTGTGCGCCAGAAGTTCATTGGTGTTCTGATAATCGAATCCTTCCTCTCTTTTGTTGGAAGCGGGAACTGTACCTTCTGTCTTCCCCACGATCTCTCTGAATTTATCAAAAGTTAAAGCATATTCTGCAATCTTTGCCATGTCACGAGGCGTGGTAATATTGCTTGGCGAGATTCCTGTCGGATCCCGGAACTCGGTGTTTTCACACCCCAGTTCTTTTGCCTTTTCCGTCATCTGTTCAGCAAACTCTGACATATCGCCTGCCAGCTCGAAGGCGAAAGCCGTGCCTGCCTCGTTACCCGACGGAATCAGCAGATAGTTCAGACAGTCCTCATAGGATATCACTTCTCCCGCATACAGGTGACGGAGAGGCTCCATAGAACTGCAGTAATAGTGGCTTACTGCACGTTCATCCACTGTAAGTTCTCCCTCCAGCTCCGGATTTGCTTCCAGAACCAGAATAGCGGTCATTACCTTTGTCATGCTTGCCGGAGCAAGCTGCATATCCGCATTTTTTTCATATAATACTGTCCCTGTCGTAACCTCATACAAAATCGCCGCTTTTGCGTTGGGAATCACATCTTCCCCGCTGTTTTCCGCATAGACACTGTCGGGAAGGGACAGAACCAGATTCAGGATTATGAGCAGAATACCGATCATTAAACAGCTGCCTGCTTTTACCGGCATCTTATCTTTCCTCAAATCACTCATCTCCTTTAATTGAAGCACTAAACATTTATAATTATACCATTTTATCAGTATTATTACAATTGTCTGTTTTCTGAAACTGCAAATTATTCCTTTACCCTCTGGTAAATTCTGCTTCCGCACTTAACGCCCCATGCTTTTCCGTTTCTCAGATAGAATCTGAAGGTACAGATGCGAACTTCCGGTTCATCATATAAATATGCGGCAAAAGCTGTTTCTTCACAGTATTTGAGAATTACTTTTCTGTCTCCGTATTTTGCAATCAGCCGGCCATCTTCATCTGAAGATACAACTGTATGTACAGGAACTCCTTCTTTTGACAGGAAATCACCATACAGAGCTTCCTTCATGCTGAAATCTTTTCCGCATGGCACTGCCCAGTCATGACGAGTATCCAAAGGCACACCCAGCAGGAAGTTATAACATGGCCACTGGAAAGGCTCCATATCCAGATCTCCCTGATTACAGAGAACTGCAACAGAATATCCGCCTTCAATAAATCCGCCCTGAGTGGAAACGCCATGAAGGCCTCCCGAATGTTCACAGATCATATGTCCTGCAAACTCTCTCTTCCACAAACCCAGTGCATAGTATGGCTTTTTTCTCAGAGGGTGGGCTCTGCCCACAAGAAGTTCCACTGCTTCCTTTGGAATTACCTGCTTACCTTCCCAAACACCACCGTTACTGAGCATCTGATAGTATTTAGTGATGTCCTTTGATGTGGATTTCACACAGGCACATCCGCGGAACGGAGGAAGAACTGACCAGTTGTCATCCCATACCAGACTTCCGTCCTCCTCGTCTATTTCAAAGAGACTGGTGATATTATCATCACCTGCAAGTGCTCTGGCTTCACTGCAGTCCAGATCAAGGATGGAGCGAGTCATTCCCAGTGGTTCAAAGATTCTCTCTTTAAGAAACTCTTCCAGAGAGATGCCTGCAGCCTGATCCACGATATAAGAAAGCAAGGCATATCCTTCGTTGGAATAGCTCATATATTCTCCCGGTGCTCCCAGAGGTTCATAATCACCTGCAGCAATGTAATTGACGATATCCTCTATCTTATCCATCTTATTGGGAGAGGTTCTTATCATTTCTCTGTACCAGTGAGTATCTCTCTCTTTACTGTTCATGGCGATGGACCATTCCAGAGGTTCCATCGGCGGGATTCCTGCTCTGTGCAGCGCCAGCATTCTGACGGTTACACATTCTTCCGGCGCTCCCGGAATACGGAAGTCCGGAAAATATTTCGTTACCGGATCTTCAAGGCTCATCTTTCCCTCCACGTGCAAAATACAGCAGGCAAGAGAAGTCAGAGATTTGCTCATGGATGCGATACCGAAAACAGTATCACTGTTTACTCCTTTCTTTTTTTCAATACTTCTGTATCCGTATCCTTTCTCAAAGATAATTCCCTCCGGTCCGCGAATACACACTGCGACACCTGAGTATTTCTTTTCTTCATACAGATGATCCAGAAAGTTCTCCAGTTCTTTTGTGTCTTTCTCCTTAAATAACATTTCCAGCTCCTCTATTTTTTTAAAACTCTGTCATTTTATATACAAGCAAAAATCAGGCCACTTTTTTTAATAAAATTTATATTGGAAAAAGGGAGTTTTTTTCTATTCAGACAATTTAATCGGATAATTATTAGGTTAATTATCTTGTTATATCTCATTATTTTTCCCATTATCTGTTCTTTTCTTTTATTTTATGTTATAATTTAATCCATCAGAAAAAATTGATCTTAACAGAAAGGTTACCAATGAAAAAAGTAGGAATTATTTTTGCAAACGATCTCAATCCGACTGCAATGAAATTTATAAAGGATGATCTGGATTCCGTCTTCGCCGATTACGTGGAATTCATACTGTACTACTACGATCATTTTGATGAAAACACAGTTCTGGACAATGATGCCTATCTGATGGCAAGTGAAGTTCCTTTTCAGCTGTTAAAAAGCTACGTAAGCGACTACACTTCTATTTTCGAACTGGAAAGAAGCCTTCCCAAAAACGCCCTTGAAAAGATTCTCACAATCCCGGAGGGAACCGATGTGCTGGTAGTCAATGACGGCTATGAATCCTCTAAAGAAGTGATCTCGGCTTATTCCAGACTGGGTGTGGGACATGTCAATATGGTTCCTTACGATTTTGAACTGAGAGATACCGATCTGTACGATGGTTTCACAGTGGCAATCACTCCGGGAGAACCGGAACTGGTGCCGTCACATATTACCAATATTATCGATATCGGCTATCGAAAAATCGGTTTCAACACCATGTATCTTCTGATGAAGCTGCTGGATCTGGATTTTAACATTATCAATCGAAACCTGTTCCGTCATATTCAGACCATTGAAGAACCTAATACAGCTTTTCATGACAATTATGTCTTCAGTTTCCTGAAAAGTGAGCTTCTCAATAAAATTGCCGACATGGACAACAAGGCGATTCTGCTCATTGATCGCTACTTTCGTCCTATTTTTGCCAACAAGTGGGCGAGGAATCTGTTTAATGTCAGTACAGACCGGGATATACACATTCAGGATTATATTCCGCAGGATTTTCTCAATGAACACGAAACTCATTCTTCCATCATTACGCTGAACGGTACCGACTATTACTACAATCGTTTCACTTTCTCACTGATGGACGAAACCATCGGTTATTTTATCCGCTTTCAGGAAAGATCCGTACTTGATGCCGTATCCAGCAAGAATCAGGAAAAGGGCTATGTTGCCCGACATCAGTTCCATGATATCATCTACCGTTCCGATATTATGGATGATCTGATTCAGAGGGCGGGAAGAATTGCAACCTCTGATTTTACCGTTCTCTTAATCGGAGAAAGCGGTACGGGAAAAGAACTGATCGCACAGTCTATTCACAATGCTTCTTTCAGGAACAACGCTCCGTTTGTTGCAATCAACTGTGCTGCTCTACCGGAAACTCTTCTGGAAAGTGAACTTTTCGGCTACGATGCCGGCGCTTTCACCGGTGCGCGTTCAAAAGGAAAAAACGGATTGTTTGAACAGGCAAATCACGGAACCATTTTTCTCGATGAAATCGGCGATATTTCACCGAAGCTGCAGGCGCAGCTTCTTCGTGTCATTCAGGAAAAACAGATTATGCACATCGGAGGAGACAGACTCATTGACATTGATGTCAGACTGATTACCGCAACCAATAAAAATCTTGAGCAGGCTGTCAGAGAAGGAACATTCCGTCAGGATCTCTACTTCAGGCTAAATGTTCTGACCTTCCGCATACCCCCCCTTCGCAGGAGGAAAGAGGATATTCTGCTGCTGATGGAGCATTTTCTGGGCTCGGAATACCGCAGTATTTCAGAAAAGGATCGTCGGATTCTGATGGACTATGACTGGCCGGGAAACATACGGGAAATTGAAAATGTATCGGTATATTTTCACGCTTTTAATTGTCTGCCGGAATATCTCACCCAGAATTCCTTTGTCAGATCCGATTTAAAAAAACCGGTTACCAGATCTTCATCTCAGCTGGAACTTACCCTTCTGAAGCTGATCTCTGTCAACACCTCCTCCTGCCACGGAATCGGTCGTTCTGCCATGCTCAGACTTCTCCGGGATAATGATGTCAGAATCAGTGACAACAAGCTCCGAAAACTCCTTTCTGATCTGGAATCCCGCGGATATCTGCACATTAACAAAGGAAGAGGAGGTACCATGATTACAGACAAGGGACTGGAAACACTGAAAGCGGAAGCTCAGAAATTCCATCCGTAATAACAGACAAAATCAATTAAAAAGGAGCCTCTGCAAAACAGATGTAATTCATCTGTAAAGCTTTGGCTCCTGTTTACTTCTGAAATTAAAACTAAAGTCTCTTCTTTTGATTATTCAGCCATGAACATTCTTGCAACTGCAAGATCAATTGGAGTCGGTGCCGTGATCTCAACAGTAAAATCATCAATCTGAACTGCTCCGGGATACCAGGAAGCAGTTCTTGCTCTCTGATGGTCCTTAAAACAGAGTTCCATAGTATATTTTTCTGCAAGTTTTTTTGCCTTTGGAAGAGGGTTCCTCAGAATTTCAGCTGTTTTCTGTTCAATCTGCTCCAGTACATCGGCAGGGTGCATATTCCAGGTACCGTTTCCGATTCCGTCTTTTGTTGCAACCGTAACAATTCCCGGATACTGACGGGCAGCATCACCGCATATTCCCCGATCTCCTGAAAGCAGCAGCGACGGAACACCCAGCTGATCGGCCACGATACTGTTCAGCGTAAATTCTGAAGCATAGTCACCGTTAACTTTGACCCAGTTATACAGATAATCTTCACCTGTATGTTTCAAAGGACTCGTATTAGTCCAGGCACCTGAATGATATCCTATGTATAAAACTCCGTCAAAAGTCTCATCCAGTCCTGCCATCATGGAAAGAGGCGTGTTCATCCATCCGCGGATCAGCTGAACACCCTTAGGCAGCATAAAAGGATCGATATTCATCGCATCTTCGTGGCCGTCTTTTACGACTACTTCAAAGCCGGCTTCCAATGCACCTCTGCAGGCTGCTGCAACCTCTCTGGTCATCTGTTCACATGCCTGTTCATAGTCCTTGCCGCCGTATCTGGTGGATGCCCAGGTCGTTACGCCTGTAATTCCTTCGATATCTGCGCTGATAAATATTTTCATCTCGTCCTCCTTTACAGATATTCCTGCAGCCCGTAAGCTACTTTATCTCTGATGCCTTTTACAGTCCTGGCATGATACATTGAGCTGATTACAGCCTCCTCAACTGCTTCGGATACCGCCTCAAAAACGGAATCCAGAGCATCATCGTGAGTCATTCTGATATCGACTGTCTTTTCTTCACTGTAATGAGGAATTCTGTTGGATGTTGAAAAAGCAATGGCAATATCTCCGCTGCCGTTACCCAGATAGGATCCCACTCTGGCAAGACCCACCGTTGCTCTTTTGGCAACCCGGTTCAGCTGTCTGCTGCTGAGAGGCAGATCAGTTCCCAAAACTATGATTACGGAACCTTTGTCTTTCTCTTCCTCAGCGATACCCGTTCTTTCGGTTGAAACAGTCTTTCCTCCAATTTTCAGATTCCCGAAAACACCGAAGTTTGACATCAGTATTGCACCTACAGTATACTCCTTTTCTCCGACTTTTACAATTCTGGAAGCAGATCCGATGCCGCCCTTCATTCCCATGCAGATCATTCCCGTTCCTGAACCCACTGCGCCTTCTTCAAAGTCCTCGCCTGCTGTTTCCAGTGCATAGAGAACATGTTTTTCTGTAACGTGCATACCACGGATATCATTGAGGGATCCGTCATTGCACTCCGTTACAACACAGTTTACGGTGCCCGTAGTCGTACCGATATCCTCATTTCTTTCCAGCATATATTTTGTCAGGGCATTGAGGGCAGTTCCCACGCCGAAAGTATTTGTCATCACAATAGGCGTCTCTATGGTTCCCAGTTCCTGAATCTGAATCAGTCCTGCGCTTTTGCCGAATGCATTGATAATAGATACCCCTCCGGCCACCTTTTCCTGAAAAAGATTGCCTCTGTGGGGAAGAATCGCAGTGACTCCGGTATGTATATGCTTTTCATCATCCTCAATGGTAACCTGCCCCACCGTTACACCGGGTACATCTGTAATTTTATTCTTTTCGCCTTTCGGATATTTGTTTATTAAATTCACTTTTCTGTTTTCAGGAAGTCCCATGATTCTATCTCCTTTACACTATTTATAGTTAAAATAATTTTTTTTTAGCTGTTAAAATAATAAGCAAAATTTATGCCAATTTATTTTTGCAAAGATTTTAAGAAATCTTTCCTGAAAAAATTATATTTATCATTTAAACTGATCTGATATAAACAATTATTTCCAATTAAAACACTTTTTTGACTCATTATATCCATTTAATTTTATGGTATTTTCGTTAAAAACGAGAAAAAGCCCCGTACAATCAGACGGGGCTTTTTGATAAACTGTGCTTTCAGATAATATTCCATGCAGTTTCACAAACCCACTTATCTGTCCTGCGCCGGCCGCCAGGAAAGATATTTCCTCATGAGTTCCTGAAATCCCGAAAACTTTTCGAATAACTGCACCTCACTTATTGCAGTCGATTAGACATTTATGTCAGACTCAGCTGCTCGTCGTCTTCTTCTTTCTTTTTTTCTTTCTTTGGTTCCTCTGTTTCTTCCTCTTCTTCTTTGATTACTTTAGCCATAGCCACTATCTTAGTGTCATCCTCCACTTTCATAATTTTTACACCCTGCGTTGCTCTTCCCAGCTTTGAAACTTCGTTTGCCCTGATTCTGATGATAATGCCTTCTGAATTGATCATTAGCACTTCATCATCCTCATCAACCACCATAGCACCGATAAGAGCCCCGGTTTTTTTGAACTTGGCTTTATCATAAGTGAGAAGCCCCTTGCCTCCTCTTACCTGAATTTTATAATCCTTAACAGGCGTTCTCTTTCCGTATCCGTTTTCTGTGACAACCAGCAGCTCCTGACCCGGTTCAACCAGTTCCATTGCCACCACTTCGTCATCCTTTTCCAGTTTGATGGCGCGGACACCGCCTGCGATTCTTCCCATGCTTCTGACATCTTCTTCTGAGAAACAGATACATTTTCCGTTCTTTGTCACGATGATTACATTGTTGTGCCCATTGGTTTCCTTAATTCCGATAAGCTGATCTTCATCCTTCAGATTGATGGCGATCAGACCGGTCTTCCTCTGAGTATCAAACTGTGACAGAGGTGTTTTTTTAATGGTTCCGTGCTTTGTCACAGCAATGAGATACTTGTCATCAGAAAATTCCTGCACAGGAATAATGGCTGTGATCCTTTCTCTCTGCATCAAATTCAGGAAGTTGACAGCAGGAGTTCCTCTGGCTGTTCTGGTTGCCTCAGGAATTTCAAAAGCTTTGATCTTATGAGCTTTTCCTGTATTTGTAAAGAACATCAGATAATCATGAGTAGAAGTCATGATCAGATCTTTTACAAAGTCATTTTCTCTGGTGGTAATGCCTGTGATTCCCTTTCCACCTCTTTTCTGAGCCTTGTAGGTATCGGCAGGCACTCTCTTGATATACCCGAGATGAGTCAGTGTAACAGCTACCTTTTCCTCTTCTACCAGATCTTCATCATCAAATTCATCTACATCAGCGATCATCTTGGTTCTTCTCTTATCGCTGTATTTCTCCTTGATTTCCAGAAGTTCGTCTTTAATTACGCCCATGAGCAGTTTTTCATCTGCCAGCAGAGAATTATAGTAAGCGATCTTCTCCGTCAGTTCTGCATATTCTTTATCAATCTTTTCTCTTTCCAGTCCCTGCAGTCTGGCAAGTCTCATATCCAGAATTGCCTGAGCCTGAATTTCAGAAAGACCGAACCGTTCCA
>CASEOD010000078.1 GCA_949289445.1 uncultured Eubacteriales bacterium | reverse complement strand
ATGGATCTCTGTATGCTTGCCGCAGATCTCTTTGACGCATCTGAGGAAACCGTGAGAGAGGCGCAGGAAAACTGCAGAGTTGCTGTGATTCCCATTACACAGGGGGAAGGCATCATCGGCAGTTTCAGTGAATCTGTGGCGGCGATTGTCAGATCCATGGGTTTTACTGCTGAAGTCATGGAGCATACGGATGTGGACGGAATTTATGAGGCCGTTTGCGGAGGTTTTTCACTTCTGTTCTTTGCTGATGATATCAGATATCTCGCTCTGAATATCCGTGAGAATAGATGCTCAGACAATAATTATGCAACTGCGCTTGGCTTTATCAGAGTACTTTGCGCCATGATGAAAAAGGCGGGAAAAGATCCTTACAGTGAAGAGATTCTGCAGATAGGATACGGAATTGTTGGTAAAGAGGCTGCGAGGATTCTTGATCGACTGGGGATCAGGTTTGTGCTTTATGATAAAGATCCTGCCGCAGTGGAGAAATTTGACGGTACCCTTCTCAGGGACAGGAACGGGATAAAGGATTATTCTTTTATTCTGGATTTTACCAATGAGGGAGGATGGCTGCGCAGAGAGGATCTGCGGGAAGGAGTGCTTTATGCCAGTCCCGGCGTGCCTTACTCAATGGATGAAGATGCAGCTGACTTTTTTGAGAAGTCGTCTGTTCACGACAATCTGGAGATCGGAACAGCTGTGATGCTGGGACAGAGTCTCTGGGGAAAATCATGATTACATGGGGTGCGGATCGTATGGATCACATGGACTCTAAATCCATGCAGCCGGGTGAGACTCCCGGGCACCTCGCCATTTTATTTTTCGTGTTTCCGATGGAAAAGCTACCGGGATACGAAAACAGGAACTGACGTAAATCTGTCAGACCGGCTTTGGAGGAAAGAGCTATGATTCAGATTGTACTTCTCAGCGGTTTTCTGGGAGCAGGAAAGACAACCCTGATGCAGAGACTGCTGGATACCTATAAAGAACATAAAATCGGTGTTATCATCAATGAGTTTGGAGAGATCAACATTGATGCAAAACTGGTCAGCAGAGACGGAATTGATATTGCGGAACTGTCCAACGGCTCCATTTTCTGTGCCTGCATAAAAGACAAGTTTGTTGATGGACTTATCGAAATGTCAAAGACGGATATTGAGTATCTCTTTATTGAAGCGTCCGGTCTTGCAGATCCTTCCAACATGGATGATATTGTGGCAGGAATCAAGAAGGACACCAATGATAACTACCTGTTGAGAGGCAGCATCTGTGTGGTTGACGGATGCAGTTTTCTGGAGCTGGCAGAAGTGCTGCCTGCACTGGAACGTCAGGTGAAACATGCCAATGCTGTAATTGTCAACAAGATGGATCTCATTGATGAAAATACATTTAAGGAAATATCGGAAAAGATAAGTGAAATAAACGAGGCGGTGCAGATTTATGCGGCGACTCACTGTGATGTGGATATCAAAGATATTGTGGATCATTTCGCAGCATGCCTTGCAGGAAGTGAAGAAACCACCAATACTTATGAAAGCCGTCCGCAGTCCTTTATTGTCAGAGCAGATGAACCGGTGGAAAAAGATAAACTGGTTCGGTTTATCAGATCCATTGCAGGAAGCAGCTACAGAATCAAGGGCTTTTGCCGGACTGTGGAAGAGGGAACTCTGGAAGTCAGCGGCGTGGTGAACAATCTGGTCCTTACTCCGTGGCCTTCAGAGGAGAAGACAGAAATCGTGGTAATCTCTTCTGTCGGCATCAGAATGCTGAGTATGATTACAGAGAGCTCTAAGGAAATTCTGGAAGGAAGGTTCTATCTTTAATGGCTGACAGTAAAAAAAGATATTACAGAAAAAATGTGGAACTCTTTGTTCTTCTCAACAAAATGAAACTCTGGCCTGCCAGAAGCGGTGTTCTGCACGGAATCAGAGAAATCGATCTGAATGGAAAATACATTACCGTTACTACTCATTGCGGCCAGACTTTAAGACTGTATAATTCACGGAACTCGAGAGCCGCGAGATGGCTGCGGAACAAATGGGCGGCAGAACCGTGCAAAAAATGCAAGGTTCCGGAATGGAAGCTGGAAAAGTATTCTAAAACCATGTTTGCCTCTCATTACGGCAGTGATCTCATCCACAAGGAATAGGAGAGATAAGTTTATGTACATTGAAATGGACTGCCCTTGTCAGGGCAAGAACCTGGATAAACTGCTGCAGCCTTTGATCCTGTGTATTTTAGCGAAAGGACAGGATTTGCACGGCTTTGCGATTCTGAAGGAGATAGGAAAAATCTCCAGATTTGAGGGAAAGGTTCCGGATGCAACAGGAGTGTACCGTTATTTGAAAAAAATGGAAAACTCCGGTCTTTTGACATCCAGATGGGAAATCGATGAGTCTGACGAGGCAGGTAAGCCCAAGAGAGTTTTCAGCATCACTCCGGAGGGGAAGGGATGTCTTGCCAACTGGTCCATGGCGCTGACTGACTATGAGAAATATATACATCAGCTCATCGGTATGATTAACGAGGTTGTGTAGAAATGAACCGGTGGGACAGCAGGAAGCTTTTTCTTTAGCTTGAGAAAACGGATGCGATTCAGTGTCCGTTTTATTTGCATGTAGGGCTTTGGACCCGCAGGAGGAGACAGTATGGCATTTGTGGCGCTTTATTTAAGCTGTATGGCTCTCGGCTATTTTTTGGGAAGCAGGACGAGAGAAAGATTTGCATGTCTGACCGGAATCGCCAACGGGATTATGCTGGTCAGTGTATCGGTTCTGGTGTTTCTCATGGGCATTCGCATGGGATCGAATGAAGAAATCATCCGAAATCTTGGAACCATCGGACTGCAGTCTCTTCTGTTTACTCTGGTGGTGGTAACAGGAGGCGTTCTGTCGGTAACAGCAGCCAGAACTCTGCTCGGAATCGATAAGTTCGGCCGGCTGAAACAGCAGATATGTCCGGATGATTCAGAGCCTCTGAAGACAGAGGAGGAGAATGGAGAGAAAGACACGGAGAAGCAGAAAGAAGGCAATTCTGTGGGGACGATGACCTTTCTCATCATTCTGTTTGTCGTTTTGGGAATTCTGTCCGGATACTTTTTTATTCGGGTTTATATCGCAGATGTAGAAGGGTTTAATTCAGATGCATCCTATGTCATGACAGCAGGACTCTGTATCCTGATGGCAAGCATCGGCTTTGACATGGGAAGAACCGGGACGGTGGCCGCTCAGATCAGGCAGATAGGTCTTAGGGTACTGATTTTTCCTTTTGCCGTCATTTTGGGTACGGGACTTTCCTCCGCCGCGCTCAGCTTTTTTCTGACAGATTTGACTTTGAGGGAATGTCTTGCCATCGGTTTCGGATTCGGCTGGTACACTTTTGCACCGGTTGCCATTTCCGGGGCCGGTCATGTGATGGCAGGTGCAGTTTCTTTTATGTATAATGTGATTCGGGAAACCTGCGGAATTATCCTGATTCCGATTCTGGCAAAAAGAATCGGGTACATTGAGGTCTGCAGTCTTCCGGGAGTGGCTGCGGCAGACATCGGAGTGACTCTGGTAGAAAAATCCACCAGAGCGGATATTATCATTTATTCTTTTGCAATAGGGGTTTCGGAAAGCCTGCTGATACCATTTCTGGTGACCGTTTCGATCGGTGTATAAGGCTTATATTTCAAATCTGCAGGCAGAAACAGGAATTATGACTACAGGAGCAGAACAGATGAAAGATAAAAAGAGATTTACCGGAAGCAGAGGATACGTGGCTTCCAAAGAACTTATGAATGCGGTTAACGTGGCAATTGCGCTGGAGAAACCGCTTCTGATCAAAGGAGAGCCGGGAACCGGCAAGACAATGCTGGCGGAGGCGATTGCGGAAGCCCTTGACATGAAACTGATTATCTGGGGCATTAAATCCACAACCAAAGCTCAGGAGGGACTGTATGTGTATGATACGGTTCAGCGTCTTTATGACAGCCAGTTCGGAGAGGGAGATGTATCTGATATTAAACGGTACATCAAACTTGGAAGACTGGGAGAGGCTTTTACCTCCGAGGAACAGGTGGTGCTGCTTATCGACGAAATTGATAAGGCTGATCTGGAATTCCCCAACGATCTTTTGTGGGAACTGGATAAGATGGAATTCTATATTAACGAAACGAAAGAAACCGTTAGAACAAAACATCGCCCCATCGTGATTATCACTTCCAATGCGGAAAAAGAACTGCCCGATGCTTTTCTTCGACGCTGTATCTTTCATTATATTGAGTTTCCTGACAGGGAAAAAATGAAAGATATTATCAGAGTCCATTATCCGGATATAGACAAAAAACTGGTACATGCTGCCTTGGAAGCATTTTACGCTCTCCGCGGCATCGATCAGCTGCGAAAAAAGCCCAGCACTTCTGAACTTCTGGACTGGGTACAGGCCCTTGAGATTTCAGGCGCCTCAGTGGATGAGATCACCGCCCGTATCCCGTATATCGGTGTTCTGCTGAAGAAAGATCAGGACATCGATATCGCAAAAGGACGAAGAAATGTTTATTGAATTTTTTTATCTGCTTCGTGCACGGGGACTGAAGGTTTCCATGAATGAGTGGCTTTGCCTTACAGAAGCGCTGAATCAGGGTCTGGCGCGGAATTCTCTCATGGAGTTTTACTATCTGTGCCGCAATATTCTGGTGAAAAGCGAAGCGGACTATGACAAGTTTGATCTAATCTTTGCAGAGTATTTTCAGGGAATCAGAACTGTCGAAGAATTACCTTCAGAACTTCTTTCCTGGTTGAGTCAGGGGGAGATTGAGCGTGATCTTTCGGATCGGCCGGAATGGGCAAAGGAATATGATTTTGATACGCTGCTGGAAATGTTCAGAGAACGTCTGGCAGAACAGACTGAAAAACACGATGGGGGCAATTACTGGATTGGGACAGGAGGCACCTCTGCCATGGGACACGGAGGATATAACCCTGCCGGTATCAGAGTTGGAGGATACGGCCGTCACAAATCTGCGGTCCAGGTGGCAGGAGACAGGCATTTTCGTGATTTCAGGCAGGATCAGGCATTGGATTTCCGCCAGTTTCAGATGGCATTTCGCAAACTGCGCCAGTTTTCCACCAGAGTGGATGCAGAAAGAACAGAACTGGATGTGGATGGTACCATAGACGCGACTTGCAGCAATGGAGGGCTTCTAAAACTGGTGTATGAGAAACCGAGAAAGAATACAGTCAAACTGCTGCTTCTGATAGATTCCGACGGGTCTATGGCTCCTTATACAAGACTTTGTAATCAGCTGTTTCAGGCTGTTCATCAATCGACCCATCTGAAGGATCTGAAAACCTATTATTTTCACAACTGCATTTATGACTATCTGTACACTTCGCCTTCCTGCAGACACGGACAGTGGCTGGAGACGGAGTGGGTATTTCATAACCTGGACAGTGATTATAAGGTGATCTTTGTGGGAGATGCCGCAATGTCCCCTTACGAGCTGATGGCCCGCGGAGGGTGTCAGGACTGGAGTGTGTATAATGAAGAGCCGGGCATTCTGTGGCTGCAGAAGTTCAGACAGAAGTATAAAAAATGTATCTGGCTGAATCCTGTAAGAGAAGACCGATGGGAGTGGACTTACGGTTCCCGAACCATTCAGATGGTTCGCGGCGTATTTCCTATGTACGGGCTGACTCTGGACGGACTGGATCGTGGCATAAAAAAGCTGCTGACGCGTTAGCGCCGGCAGCTTTTCGGTTTCCGTTGAGTTTTGTCCGGCCGAATACTGGCGAGCAGGGCGGGATAGTGGAGAGGCATGTTAATTAAAGTATCTGAAAACGCCTCTTACCTTGCCCAATACCTTAACATCCTTGACGATGATGGGGCTCATGGTATCGTTTTCCGGCTGAAGCCTGATATGACCGTTTTCGCGGTAGAAAGTCTTGACGGTGGCCTCGCTTTCAAAGCCGTCAATCATGGCTACGACAATTTCTCCGTTGCGGGCAGTGTTCTGTTCTTCCACCAGAATCAGATCTCCATCCATTATTCCGGCATTGATCATGCTTTCACCGCGGACTTTCAGCATAAAGTTGGAGCGGCCTGCGTACCGGGCAGGAACAGGAAAGGTATCTTCTATATTCTGCTCCGCAAGAATGGGCGTACCTGCAGCAACACGGCCGACAACAGGCACATCGATGATGTCCTGACGTTCGGTACAGCCGTATATGGAGGCAGGTTCCGTGCAGTCATCTTCCACTACCATCAGAGCTCTCGGCTTGGAAGGATCTTTTTTCAGAAATCCCTGTTTGACCAGATTGGCAATGTCCTTGTGGGCGGTGGAAGTCGATTTGATGTTCAGAGCCGCGCAGATCTCTCTGACAGTGGGAGGATAGCCTCTGGTACGGATCTCGTGTTTCATAAACTCCAGTATTCTCTGTTCACGTTCTTTAGGTTTATTCATAGGATTCTCCTGTCTTGCTGAGCATCGGTTTCTTTTCTGACAGTATACCATAATCCGAACAAAAAGTAAACGTTTGTTCCTTTGTTTTCTCGGAAGATTCGGGAAAAGACAGAATTTTTCAAAGGAAAAGCCGGTGTGGCGCCGAGAAAAAATTGACTTGACTTACAGAATCCCGTATAATAATAACAGTTGTATACATTTTTCGGAACAGCGAAAACACACTTTGGAGAATGATGATTTATGCTTAAGCAATGGTTTAAACTGACTTGTCTGCTTTATATCCTATGGCTGATTCTGTCCGGTCATTTTGAGGCGAAATATCTGACCCTCGGACTGCTGGGTTCGGCACTGATAGGGTATTTCTGCCTGCCGGCGCTGACCATTACCAGCAGTATCGGACAGAGGGACTTTCATTTACTGGATATCAGTATCCCTGCCTTCTGCGGATACTGGCTCTGGCTGTTAAAAGAGATTATCAAGTCAAGTCTCAGCGTGTCAGCGGCGATCTTAAGTCCAAAGATGAAAATCAATCCGGTCATCATTGAAATTGATTATATTTTTAATAATCCTGCAGCAGTTACGGTCTTTGTGAATTCTATCATTCTGACACCGGGAACGGTGACCATCGATGTGAAAGACGAAAGGTATTTTTATGTTCATGCGCTGACAGATACGGCAGCCCTGGGGCTGATGGACGGAGAAATGCAGCGTAGGATCAGCAGAGTTTTTGAAAGATGACTCTGATGTAGACGAAGAGAAAGGTTTTTTCATGGAAATTTTATTCGATCTGCTGATCTTCGGCACGGTTGTGGTAATGGGCCTGATGCTGATCAGAGTGCTGAAAGGGCCGTCAGTCTATGACAGTCTTAACGGAATTTTTGTTATCGGTATCGACGTGATCTTTGTACTGCTTCTCGCAGGGTTTTCCAGCGGCAGACAGGATATGTTCGTGGATATTGCCATTACCTATGGTGTGCTGGGGTTTGTCAGCACCATGATTATTGCCATGTTTCTGGGAGGGAATCACAAAAAATGAGTTGGAACGAATGGATTGCGGCCGGTCTGCTACTTTGCGGATTCTTTTTAATGGTGGTTTCTGCCGTGGGTGTGCTCAGGTTGCCTGATTTTTTTTCAAGGCTCCATGCTTCCAGCATTGGCGAGACTCTGGGTATTATTCTTGCCGGCGTCGGATTTGCCTTTTATGAAGGCTTCAATCTTACTACGGCTAAAATTCTTCTGATTGTAATTGCTGTTTTCCTGGTAAATCCGGTTGGAACTCATCTGATTGCAAAAGCTGCGATTAAAGCGGGTTATCAGCCGTGGAAGGAGGAGAAAGATGCAGATATTTCTCATTGAGGCGCTGCTGCTGCTGTTTCTGATTGCGGCGACTATCGTTATCATTCTGGACAAGGACCTGCTGTCCTCATCTATTATTTTCTGTGCCTTCAGTTTTTGTTCCATGCTGCTTTACATTATGATGGGTGCGGCAGACGTGGCTTTTACGGAGGCAGTTATCGGCGTTATTTCCACTACTTACTTTGTAATCGCCATCAGAACGACTGACAGGTGGTGTAAATGATGAAAGGAAATTTCTGGAAATCTGTCGGAATCTTTCTGGTTGTGGCAGCCACAGTACTTCTGTGGAGTTTTATCGATCTGCTTCCGGTTATCGGAGATCCGGACTCTGCACCCAATACGCATATTTCCCGCGTATTTATTGAGCAGGGCCCCAGTCAGACCAATTCTCCCAATCTGGTGACGGGAGTGCTGGCTGATTACAGGGGACTTGACACCATGCTGGAAACTACGGTGCTGTATCTGGCAAGCATTACTGTAACTCTGATTATGACAAGAGATAAGGAGTCGTCCAGAGAGCGTACCTCCTTTGAGAGGATTCGGGAGTTTGGACTTACCGAGATCAAGGTGATTATGCCGGTTATCGTGCCGGTACTCCTTCTGTATGCACTCTATGTACTGGTTCACGGAGAAGTCAGTCTGGGAGGAGGATTTCAGGCAGGCGCCCTGCTGGCTCTGGCCTATATTCTCTATTCGCTGACTGAGGAAGAGGGAAAAGAATGCCTTCGTATCTCTCATTACGGATTTATCTCTATGGGCGCAGCGGGTCTTCTCATCTATTTTATGACGGGACTGATTCCGGTTCTTTTCGGAGGAAATTTTCTGGAATACGGAAAACTTCCGATTCCGTTTGTTCATGAGGCGGAACGCCACTCCATCGGAATTTTGTCCATTGAAATCGGAGTAACTCTCACCGTAGCCGCCAGTATCATTATGATTCTGGAGGCAATTTTGGAAAGGAAAACCATCGATGACAGAGCTTAACGCTTTTCTGGCGGAAAACGGAATTTTCATGCTGACAATTATCCTGTTTTTTCTGGGTTTTTTCGGCATGATTTCCTGTGGAAACTATATGAAAAAACTTATGTGCATGAATGTAATGCAGGTAGCTGTAATCTTCTTTTTCCTCTGCCTCGGTCAGAAAACCGGAGGTACCATTCCGGTAGTGCTGGACGGAATCTTAAACCCTGATGATTATATCAACCCGCTTCCTCATGCGCTGATGCTGACAGCCATCGTGGTCAGTCTGGGAACCACCGGGATGGGACTTGCACTGCTGATGCGGATCAAGGACAAGTACGGAACTCTTGAGGAAGAAGAAATCATCATGAAGGAAGAGGAGGATGAGTTATGATACAGCATCTGCCGGCAATCATCGTATTTTCTCCTTTCCTTGCCGCCCTTGTCTGCCCCTTTGTTTCCATGTTTTCAAAATCGGCGGGAAGGTGGGTTGTTGCCGCTTTTTCGGCGGTATCTCTGGTTCTGAGTATCGTGCAGCTCATATATATCAGCCGGACCGGAGAGATTTCCTACTGGTTCGGCGGATGGAAGCCTCCTTACGGCATTGAATTTGCGGTGGATTCTCTCAGTGCAGTGGTAATTGTACTCATCTGTGTAATCGGATTTCTGACCATGATCTACGGAATTCCTTTTATGAAGGATGAAAGCAGGCAGACCAATGCCGGTTATTATGCCGTGCTGTCTCTTCTTGTCTGCGGCCTGCTGGGAAATACGGCAACCAATGACGTGTTCAATCTCTATGTATTTCTGGAAATTACATCTCTGGCAGGCTATGTGCTTATCGCCATGGGAGGAAGCAGAGGGGTAATCTCAGCGTTCCGGTATCTGCTCATCGGAACCATAGGCGCATCTTTTTATCTTTTGGGAGTGGCTTTTATTTACGGAGAAACCGGAACTCTGAACATGCTTGATATGGCGGGGCTGGTCGGTCCTGTTCTCAGTTCGGGCACCACCATGATTGCCATGTTGTTTATTCTGCTTGGTTTCGGCATGAAAATGGCCCTGTTTCCTCTTCACGGGTGGCAGCCGGAGGCTCACACCAACGCGCATCCCGGGGCAGATCCCATCATCGCCGGTCTCATGGTAAAGATTCCTGCCTATGTGCTGATTCGATTTTTCTATTATGTATTCAATGCCAATACGCTGCATGTGGAGAGTATGGCGATACTGGTTGCCATTATGGCCGGCGCAGGTATTATCTACGGATCTCTCAAAGCGGTTGCACAGAAGGACATCAGGCGGATGCTGGCATATTCCAGTCTGGGTATGATGAGTTATATCGGGCTTGGAATTGCCATGGGCAATTATTATGGACTGATCGGAGCAGTTCTTCATATTATCAACCATTCTATCATGAAAAGCGCTCTGTTTTTCGGATCGGGAGCCTTAAAGTACCGGTATGGCCTGGTGGATCTTTCCAAACTGGGACAGATTTACAGGAAACTTCCCAAAACCATGGCGGTCATGGTCCTGTGCTCTCTGTCTATGATAGGAATACCACCGACAGCCGGATTTTTCAGCAAATGGTATCTGGCTCTGGGCGCTCTGGAAAAAGGCTGGTATGTCTGTGTTGCGCTGCTGGTTGTCAGCAGTCTGTTAAACGCCATCTACTTTTTCCGTTTCTTTGAAAAAGTGTTTATGAGAGAGTCGGCAGAGAAGAAAGAAAAGCATGTTGTGACGAGAGGAGAACTGCCCTGGCAGATGCTGATGCCGCTCATCGTCTGCGGCCTTCTTGTCATTCTGCTGGGTCTTGGAAATACATATTTCGTGGATATTTTATCCGCTGTGATAATGGAGGCGTCGGCATGATGGAATGGATTTTATCGATGAGACCTCTCTGGGCGGTCTGCATTTCAATGACTGCAGCTGCACTGATCATGATTCTGGGAGATAAGGTAAGACCTGACATTCGTGAGTCTCTGACTTTCGGTGCAGCGGGACTTAAGGCGCTTTGTGTCTTTTCCATGGTTCCGGCTGTGGCATCGGGAGAAAGCTTTCGGATCACCCTGTTTTCACTTACCGACGGAATTGATTTTGCTCTGCAGGCTGACAGTCTGGGAATTCTCTTTGCCTGCGTGGCTTCCGGACTGTGGATCGTTACTTCGGTATATTCGGTGGGTTATATGAGAGGTCACCAAGAAAAGAATCAGACGGGTTATTTTGCTGCATTTGCCATGTGTCTGTGCGGAGCGATCGGAATCTGCTTTGCGGCAAATCTGCTGACGTTCTTTGTGTTTTATGAGATTCTTACGGTGGCGACTTATCCGCTGGTGGTGCATTACAGGGATGACAAAGGAAAAAGAGCGGGGCGGAGATATCTGATCTATACATTGACCAGCGGTCAGCTGTTTTTTGCAGGAATTCTCTGTATCTATTTCTGGTGCGGCACAACGGATTTTGTACCGGGGGGATTTGTCTTTCCGCATCTGGACGGCGGAAAGGCTGTCGTCATTTTCTTCCTGCTGATTGTGGGCGGGGCTGTCAAAGCCGGTGTTATGCCGCTTCACAGCTGGCTTCCCGGAGCCATGGTGGCGCCGACTCCTGTCAGTGCTCTGCTTCATGCCGTTGCAGTGGTCAAAGCGGGAGCTTTCTGCGTCATCAGAATTGTATGCTATACATATGGTCCGGATCTTTGTCAGAAGCTGGAACTGGATCATGTTCTCTGCTGGTTTGCAGCGGTGACGATTATTGTTGCATCTCTGATTGCCATGCAGAAGGATAATCTGAAAGCAAGGCTGGCATATTCCACAGTGGGACAGCTTTCTTATATTGTTCTTGGAGTGGGAATTATGTCCCCGCTGTCTGTGACCGGCGCCATATATCATATCGTAGCCCATGCGGTGATGAAAATTACGTTGTTTATGTGTGCGGGAGCCATCTTTGTCACGGCTCATCAGTCAGAAGTCAGCGCCATGAGAGGGATCGGAAGACGAATGCCTGTAACCATGTGCTGCTTCGGAGTGGCTTCTCTCGGCATTGCGGGACTGCCTTTTGCAGCCGGTTTTGTCAGCAAAACAGGGATCATAGCAGGCGCAGCTGCAGCAGGCCGGCCTATTTATATTGCAGTGCTCATTGCCAGCGCTCTGCTCAGCCTGACTTATCTGGTGCCTGTGGTGTATCTTGCTTTTTCGGGGAAAAACGTGAATCCGGCATATCTCTCTTACGACGGAAAGAGTCTTCGGGGAGAGGCAGGAAAGCTTATGCTGATTCCCCTGATGGTGACTGCGGCGGTTTCAGTACTTCTGGGGGTTGCTCCGGATCTGGGAGCGGGACTGCTCTCTTTTGCGGGAGAGGCTGCCCGGGAGATTTTTGAAGGAGGTCTGTAAGATGATTTTATTGAAGTACATACTTGTGGGCCTTGTAGGAAGTGTGATCCTCATCTTTCTTGCGAAGGTGACCATGGCCGGTCTTTTGCAGAGAGACTGCGGTTATTACAGTGATAGCCTCGATGATGAGGGAGGTGAAGAGAATGCATAATCTTCATCCGGGAATGATTCTGATTCTGACGGGACTGCTCTGCTTTGTTCTTCCCGAGCGGGTCAGAAGCGTGACGGCTGCCGCAGGATCGGCGGCGGCGCTTGCGGCTGTACTCCTTCTCGGAGATGATCCCTCGCTGACTTATGAAGTGACGCAGGGGCTGACGCTGCAGCTGCTGCACGCAGACAGACTATCTTTTCTGTTTGGCCTGATTTTTTGTGTGATCGCAGTGATTGCGGCGATCTATTCCCGGGGAGAGGAAAGCAGATGGGAAAAAGGAGCCTCTCTGATCTACGCGGGAAGCAGTCTTGGGGTGATCTTCGCCGGAGACTGGATTTCACTCATCTGTTTCTGGGAGGCCATGGCTGTTTCTTCCTGGATTGTGGTCTGGTCCGGGAAAACTCGCAGCGCAGTACGCGCTTCCTACCGATACCTGGTGATGCATCTCGCGGGAGGAAATCTTCTGCTTGCAGGAGGTGCGCTGCTGTGCATTCACAGGGGAATTCAGCTTGAACTTCTGACAGGAAGCGGCGGTGCGGCCTTCTGGCTGATTCTGGCAGGAGTGTGCATCAATGCGGGTGTTCCTCCGCTTCATACGTGGATTCCCGATGCCTATCCTGAGAGTACGGTTTCCGGTACGGTTTTTCTGGGGTCTTATACAACCAAAACTGCGGTTTATATACTGATTCGTCTCTTTGCAGGGACTGAGGAACTTGTTATGCTGGGAGCCGTCATGGCTGTTTTCGGCGCATGTATGGCTCTGATTGAAAATGATCTGAGAAGACTGCTGTCTTATCATATTGTCAGCCAGATCGGCATGATGGTTGCGGCACTGGGAACGGGAAGCGCAGTCGGCATGGACGGGGCGGCGCTTCACAGCGCATTCAACATCCTTTATAAAGGGGTGCTGCTGATGGCAGCGGGGGCAGTGATTCGGGCCACCGGAAAGAGAAAGATTACCGAACTGGGAGGTCTTGGAAAAAAGATGCCGGTGACTGCAATCTGTTTTCTCATCGCATCTCTTTCCATTGCCGGAGTCCCGTTCTTAAACGGATTTGTCAGCAAAGCGCTGATTATGGAATCCCTGCATCATTATCAGGCGGCTTACTGGCTGGTGATGCTGGCGGGTGTGGGAACCTGGCTTTCCATTACGATGAAAATCAATTATTTTGTATTCTGGGGGAAAAAGTATGCCGGAAACAGTACTGTCTGTGAAGGTGTACCCCTGTCCATGAACGTGGCAATGGCGGCAGCTGCGCTTCTGTGCGTGGCAACGGGAATTTTTGCCGATTTCAGTTACGGATTTACACCGAATGGAACCATAGGACATCCGTTTACTTCAGCACACATTCTGGAGTATGTGGGACTGTTTGTCGGTGCCACGGTGCCTTTTGTACTGTTTCTTCCCAAAATGGCTCCTCATGACAGGATTACTCTGGATTTCGACTGGTTTTACAGAAGGTGGCTTGCAGAAGGGCTTACGAAACTGTCGTTGTCTGTCAACGGACTATTCGGCTTTTTTGAACAGCATTGGAACCGGTTCACCTATATGACAGGGCAGATTATCAAGCAGCCCGCCAGACTGTTTGAGCGGGGAACCGTTCTGCCTGTAGCAGAAAGTGATGATGAGGCGGAAGGAGATACGGGAGCTTTTGAAGGTGATATGCCCGTGGGAGCTTTTATGCAGGTATTCGTTATTTTCTGTGTCGTTGCTTTTCTTCTTATCATGGCGCTGGAAAGGCTCGAGTGACAGTACCGGGGAAAAGGGGCCGGCAGGCTGTTTTGGTCTGACGGCTTTGAACTGTGTCAGGGAAAGTTTTGGACAGGAACTTGTAATTTGTTCTGTTTGATGTTAAAATAGGAATCCGGCAGCATCTGCTGTCGGTTTTTATGTGATGATTTCGGAGGTGTCTATGATACTTGCAACGGTCTGCAAGCTGATTCTTGCCCTTGGGGCAGGCTATTATCTGAATAAGAGAGGAATTTTTACGGCAGAAGTGAATCAGAAGATCTCCTGGTTCGTCATCAATATCTGTATGCCGCTGGTAATCCTGACTTCTCTGGAGCAGGCTGACGGGTCTGTAAGCAAGACGCTTCTGATTAAATTTATTCTGACCGGTGCGGCAGTCTATGCTGCACTGCCATTTATCGGCAGACTGCTGAATCTGGTATTCCGGATCAGAAAAGAAGACCGCATTGTCTATGAACAGTTCTATATCTTTTCCAATAATTTGTTTATGGGCTATCCCATTTCGGCCTCTGTTTACGGAAGCGGCTGCATTTTCCAGCTCAGCGTTTTTAATCTGGGATTCAATCTCCTGTATTTTACCTACGGTATCGGAAGCATATGCCGGGCAAAAGGAGGAAACGGTGCAAAATTTTCCTTCAGAACTCTTCTGAACACGGGAACGGTGGCATCGCTGTGCGCTATCATCATGTTTTTTACCGGGCTCCATCTTCCTGCCGGGGTTTCTGATGTTTTTTCGTTTCTGGGCGAACTCTCTTCTCCGCTCTCCATGGTGGTGATCGGCTCGACAATCGGTACTTATTCTATCAGGAATGTGCTGACTTATGATTATAAAATCTATCCGGTGGCAGTAGTGAGACTGCTGGTTTTTCCGGTTATTGCCTATATGTTGATGACGGCTCTGGGGTTTGACGGACTCCTTCGCGGTGTGGCTGTGATTTCTCTTGGAATGCCGGTTGCATCCATGGTGTCCATGGGGTGCATCGAACAGAATTATCAGGAAGAACTGGCTTCAGCGGGAGTGATTCTGACAACGCTTTTGTCTCTGCCGGTCATTCCTGTTCTGCTGACGGTTCTGAGCTGAAAAATCTATGAAACTGAAGCAGAAAACCTTTGAAAAACAGAGATTTTTGGTATTGACAGAGAAAGTCGGATATGATATAGTATTTTGGTAATGAAGAAGAAGTTATCCGCTTCTCACCTTTCAGACGCAGGTTTGTCGGGTTAATAGTCTGGAACATACGCAGTCAGCGTGTTTTGAAGCGGGTACATTCATGCCCGCTTTTATGTTGTGTAAAAATCACAGGAGGTGCTACCAATTAGCAAGGAAAACAAAATCAACGAAGAAATTCGTGACAAAGAATTGCGTGTTATCGACGAAAACGGTCAGATGCTTGGAATCATGAGCAGAGATGAGGCACTGAATCTGGCAGAAGAAAAGAAACTTGACCTGGTCAATATTTCTCCAAATGCCAATCCGCCTGTTTGCAAGATTCTCGACTACGGCAAGTACAGATATGAGCTGCAGAAGAGAGAAAAGGAAGCAAAGAAAAAGCAGAAGACCATTCAGGTGAAGGAGATCAGACTGAGCACCTTTATTGAGGATCATGATATCCAGGTAAAGGCGAAGACCGCCTGCAAATTCCTTCAGGACGGAGATAAGGTAAAAGTCAGCCTGAGATTCAGAGGAAGAGAGCGTGACTATACTGCAAAAGGCCGCGATGTGATGAACAAGTTTGCCGAAGCCTGCAGTGAAGTCGGCACCGTTGATAAGAAACCGACATTTGAAGGCAGGAGCCTGACAATGTTTCTGGCACCGAAAGCTGATAAGTAAAAGAAAAGAGATGACGGAACCGGAGATTTCTGTCTCTGCATGCCCGCCTGCAGCGCGGGAATCAAAGACTTTTTCCGAAGTTTCGTTAAAATCGATTTATCGATTTCCGACATCATAAAAAATTGTATTAACATAGGAGGAAAAGATCATCATGGCAAAGAATAAGATGAAGTCCCACAGAGGCGCATGCAAAAGACTGAAAATCACGGGTTCAGGCAAAATTAAGAGACATAAGGCATATAAGAGCCATATTCTTACTAAGAAGACTCCGAAGAGAAAGATGGGTCTGAGAAAATCTACAATTTTAACCGGCGCTGACACGAAGAGAATGTTAAGATCAATGGCGAAATAGTACAGGAGGTAAAGAATTATGGCAAGAGTTAAAAAAGGCGTAAATGCCCACAAGAGACATAAAAAAATCTTAAAATTAGCTAAGGGATATTACGGACAGAAGAGCAAAGTGTTCAGAGCTGCAAACCCTGCAGTGATGAGAGCTCTGAGATCTGCTTATGTAGGCAGAAAGCTGAAGAAAAGACAGTACAGACAGATGTGGATTGCCAGAATCAATGCAGCTGCAAGAATGAACGGCATGTCTTACAGCAGACTGATGGACGGTCTGAAGAAGAGCGGTATCGAAATCAACAGAAAGATGCTCTCTGAAATGGCTATCTATGATGCAGCCGGATTTGCTCAGCTTTGTGAAACTGCAAAGAAAAACTGCGGGAAATAAACCGGGTTTATGAAGGAAATCAGCCGCTTTTCCGATGAAAGAATCGGAGAAGCGGTTTTTTGTTTGTGAAATGATCAGGAATCGCTTTGTAATAACTGTGTTTTCGTATGCACCGGCTGAGGAGAAGTGGAGATGTATCTGACAGACGTATAATATCTTCTGTGCTGCGTATCTGACTTGGAAGGAAACTCTGAATCAGGAATTGTATCAAAAATGTATCTGATACAAAAATGGAGATTTATCATAAAAAGTATGATACAATGTAGGAAGATATTTCAATTTAGATAGAGGAGGCTTCCTAAAATGCCGAAACAAAGAAATTATATGCTCAATTCACCGCATCTGTACAGTGTGTTCTTCGCTCCCAGAGGAAACGGACGTATGCTGGAACTGGGAATGCAGATCGCACAGCAGTATCTGAATCCGGAGGATAAACTGATTGGAATTATCGGCGAAGCCGGCGCCGGAAAAAGTATGCTGATTAAAGGGATGTTTCCGGGTCTGGATCTCTGTAACGATGACAGCGGTGTTAATGTAAGACCTCTGCCCATTCTGGATGTGGATGAGGATGAGGGATTCTATGCGCCGCATACCTATCATATGGATGTGCGGTTTGAATCTGCTTTTACACAGATGCATGTGCTTGCTGAAGCTACAGAGAAGGCCATTAAGAAGGGGCGCAGAGTGATAATTGAACACTTTGAACTTCTGTATCCGTTTCTTAAGACCAATGCCCAGCTTTTAATCGGTGTGGGAGAAGAAATCATCATTACCCGACCGACAATATTCGGTCCGCTGCCTGATGACCTTGCCGAGACCGTCTATAAATCGGTTCGTTACCGTAAAATGGCGCATACTGCGGAAGATCTGGTGGAACACTGTATGCCGCCGGAACTTTTCAATAAATGTTATCACGGAGATATCAGAAGAGGTTTTTCGCTGGGATTTAAAGAAAAACCGGATATCGATATCAGTGATCTGAAAAAAAAGGTCAGAGAATATATCAGTCAGGATTTGCCGGTGAGCTTTTATGACGAAGATCATGTAAAAATAGGAGAGATGGTGCATCCCTGCACAGGTCCGAGAATTCATGTGCGATCCACAGGAGAGATCGAAAACTTCCGTCTGCTTTCAGAGATATTCTACGATTCCATTCACGATATGTATCTGCTTATCGGCCTGGTTGGAGAACGCTGGGATTTAGAAACGAGAGATCTGAACCGAATTGAAGTATAAGAAAAGTACAGCACAGGTAAAGAAAGGAAACAGGAACATGAGAACCATAAACAGCGAAGAGATTACAAAGACTGTGGCGCAGCTCTGTATTGATGCCAATTGTCACTTGCCGCAGGACATCAGAGATGCCATTGAAGGCGCCCACCGGGATGAGCCTTTTGATATTGCAAAAAATATTCTGGACAAGATTGAAGAAAATTACCGGATTGCCGATGAGGATGACGTGCCAATTTGTCAGGATACAGGTCTTGCCTGCGTCTTTCTTGAGATAGGTCAGGATGTACACATTGAAGGCAATCTGAAGGATGCGGTGGATGAAGGTGTCCGCAGAGGTTATACGGAAGGGTACTTGAGAAAATCCTGCGTAAAAGATCCTATTGACAGAGTCAATACGGGGGATAATACGCCGGCAGTGATCTATTATGATATTGTACCGGGAGAAACGCTGAAAATTACAGTGGCTCCCAAGGGCTTCGGCAGTGAGAACATGAGCCAGATCAAGATGCTGAAACCGTCAGACGGACTGGAAGGAGTAAAGAACTTTATCCTGAAAGTAGTGGAGGATGCCGGTCCCAATCCATGTCCTCCCATTGTTGTGGGAGTCGGCATCGGAGGAACCTTTGACAAAGCCGCACTCCTTGCAAAAAAAGCACTGATGCGGCCTGTTGATCGGAGGAGCGACAAGCCTTTTTATGCAGAGCTGGAACAGGAAATGCTGGAAAAAATCAATGCCCTTGGCATCGGACCGCAGGGTTTCGGCGGAAAAACCACGGCGCTTGCAGTCAACATTGAGACTCTTCCCACTCATATTGCGGGACTTCCGTGTGCAGTCAACATTAACTGCCATGTAACCAGACATAAAACAGCAGTACTATAGAGACGAGGTGCAAAGATTATGGAAAAGAGAATTACCATGCCTCTGACAGAGGAGAAAGCAAGAGAACTCTGCTGCGGCGACAATGTTTTGATCAGCGGGGTGATCTATACAGGAAGAGATGCGGCGCATAAGCGGCTTGTGGAACTTCTGCAGCAGGGAAAAGAACTGCCCGTGGATGTGAGGGACAGTGTGATTTACTATGTGGGTCCGGCTCCTGCAAAACCGGGACAGGTTATCGGCTCTGCCGGACCGACAACCAGTTATCGCATGGATGCTTATGCACCTGCGCTTTTGGATCTGGGTCTGAAAGGCATGATTGGAAAGGGAAAACGTTCTGAGGAGGTTGTGGCTTCCATGAAGAAGAACGGTGCGGTATATTTTGGCGCAATCGGCGGCGCCGGAGCACTTCTGGCAAAATGTATCAAAAAAGCTGAAGTGGTGGCTTATGAAGATCTGGGTGCGGAAGCCATCCGCAGACTTGAGGTGGAAGATCTGCCGGCAGTGGTCATCATTGACAGCAGGGGCAATAATCTTTATGAGGAAGGAAGAGCCGGATATCTGGCCATGGACAAGTAAGATGTTTGCAGACTATAAGCTTGATCCGGATTATCATGGCCCTATCTATAAACAGATTGCCGAGAATATAGAGAAGGCCATCAGGGACGGCAGACTGGAACCGGGGTACAAACTTCCTACTGTGAGAGAATTGTCAGCTGAAACAGGGGCAGCCTGCGGTACCATCAAACATGCCTATGAACTGCTGGAAGAGCAGGGATTTGTGGAAATGGTGCAGGGAAGAGGCTCCTTTGTGGTGGATCGTGCAGAAGATGCGGCAAGCCGCAAAGAAAAAGCCATGCAGGCCATCGATCAGTTGTTTCTGCAGCTTGAAAAGCTGGGCTTTACGCCCAGAGAGATGGAGATATATCTCAATCTGAAGCTTCGGGGCCTGGAAGAAAAGTATGATGTGGTCAAGGTAGCCGTAGTGGACTGCAACCCTGAGACTCTGCAGCTGATCGAAAAACAGCTTTCCCAAATCGGCTATGCGGAAACTGCGGCATTTGATCTGAGCCGTGTTGAAGAAGTGGCGGAAAAGCTGAATCATGATTATGATCTCATTCTGACCACGTCTACGCATTTTGCTCAGACAGAACCCTATATCAGCAGCAGACCTCTTGCCATGGTATCCATGGCGCCGTCCGTCAGGACGATTGTCAGTCTTGCAAAGATCTCTGACGAAAAGCGTGTTGGAATTTTCTGTGCCAGCGATGCTTTTGCGGCTGTGGTAAGGGCTAACTGTCAGGGTATGGGTGACTGGAGCGAGTCTATGACCACGCAGCTGATGGGAATAGGGAAAAAGACAGAGCAGTTTTTGTCTGAGAAAGATGTGCTGATTGTGCCGGAGGGTTATGAAACTTTCATTACCCCTGCAGAAAAAGAACTGCTTCGGAGTTTCCGGGAGTCGGGAGGAACGATAATTGCCTATAATTACCGGATAGACAGAGGCTCTTTCCTGTATGTGGAGGAGCAGATTAAAAAGGTGATGAATAAAAAGAGAAGTATGTAATTTCAGAAGCTGCAGTTCTGCAGACCAAAGAGCATATTGATGAAAAAGGGAGTGAGATTGTGTTTTCAGGTTCACTCCCTGTTTTGGTGTCGAGAAAAGAATTCTGTGGAGTCAGTCCAGTCTGGCATCCTTAAAATCCACAGAAAAAGCGTTATCGATACGGATTCGCCTGATATCCTCCGGGGAAAGAGTAAGCAGTTCTTTGATTTTTTGCGGATTGGAAAGCTTTTTATGTGACAGGAGCCATTTAAAAGCCAGAGGATAATTGGTACCGAGTGAAAAACTTGCTCCGAAGGCGAACTGAAGATCTTTTTTCCCCAGGGGATTGGATTTTTCAAAGACGATTAAGTCGTTTCTGTTCAGCGGATTTATAAAGAAAACCCGCTGAAAGGCGGCATCGTTTATCAGTTTTCCGATGTAGTAGTATTTGCAGTTGTGATAATCCTCTTCCGATTCTATTTCGCAGTACAGACGACAGTTTTGTTCTCCGAGAAAAAGCATGTGTCTGCTTAAATAAGCCTTCCCGTGATTGCTGTATCCATACATATAATATTTTACAAAAGTATTGTCCTCGATGTCATCTGTCAGATGAATGATATCTGCATCAGAAGGCAGGCGTTCACTGTCCAAAAGCAGAAATGAATTGATTTTCAGGGCTGCAGCGATTTCTTCAATCTGTTCAAGTGTAATGGATACCTGTCCGTTTTCGTATTTTGAAATAGCCGATTTGCTAATATGCATGTAATCTGCAAGTTCAACGATGGTCATGCCTCTGGCTTTTCTGTAATAGCGAATTCGTTCACCGACGTTCTTGTTGATGTTTTTGGATTCTTTCATTGCGTGTTCCTTTGGGTATACTGTTTGATTCCACAAATTGGAGAATCTGAAGTGATTTTTTCCGTTTACAGAGACAAATCTTAAATTCATTTTCAGATTTAAAGAGGCGACCATATCGACAGGCACATCCATACTCCATGCCACGACGACTCTGATTATCAATGACCTGTGGAAACCTTTGACGAAGACAGAAGACGAGAAAAAGCTTGTAACCGTATCAAGGATCACACTTCTTGCAATTGCTCTTGCAAGTACGGTAATTTCGCTGCTCAGCAGCAATATTATCAATGTAATCTATGTTGCCGGACTGTTTTATGGAGTGGCGGTATTTCTTCCGCTGGTTCTTGGGCTGGCAAGCAGAAGAATTACGGCGGGAGCTGCGCTTCTGAGTATGATTGCGGCGGTAGCGGCAAGCCTGCTCTGGGAATATGATCTTATCAAAAAAGTACCGGTGCTGCAGCAGCTTCCGTCAAATGTGGCAGGACTGGCTGTAAGTGGTGCAGTGTTGTGTCTCTTCGTCCTGTTTCAGAAAAAAGATGTGGGGCAGACAGATTGATTTTCAGTGCGGGTATGATACTTAGAAGTTTCGGTTCTACAGAAATAAACAAAAGTTGATATGGTACATATTTGTAAATAAACTGATCAGGCAGAGAAGGAATTTGCCGGAAAAATCGGGGAGGCTGAAATTCAGCCTCCTTTTTGATGATTGAATTCTGTTTCATATTCCGGTAAAAATGCAGTAAAGACTTTGTCTTTTCGCTTTTTTTTCTTCAAAAAGCTCTTTGAATGTGAAATGCCAAAAAAGAACAATTTGCCTATGGACAAATGAAATAGTACAATGTACTATAAAAGTGTAATACAATTGCGAGGTGCGTTATGGAAAACAAAAAGAAATTAGTAATCGGCGTAATCGGTGCCGACGTCCATGCGGTTGGAATTCAGATTCTGGATCATGCGTTTACCGCAGCAGGTTTTGAGGTAACCAATCTGGGCGTCATGGTTTCACAGGAAGAATACATCGCAGCAGCAGTGGAAACAGATGCTGACGCTATCATGGTATCTTCTCTGTACGGTCATGGCGAACTGGACTGCCGCGGTCTCAGAGAAAAGTGCAACGAAGCAGGTCTTACTGATATTCTGCTTTATGTGGGCGGAAATATCGTAGTCGGCAAACAGCCATTCGACGAGGTGGAAGCCAGATTCAAGAAGATGGGCTTTAACCGTGTATTCGGACCGGGAACCGCGCCGGAAGAAACCATTGCGGCATTAAAAGAGGACTTCGGACTGTAATCCGGGAGGCAGCGATGAAGAATATTTTACTCATAGACTTCGGCAGCACCTACACCAAGGTGACTGCGGTGGATCTGGAAGAAGAGAAACTTCTGGGAACGGCGGCAAGTTATACCACAGTGCAGACAGATATTAACGACGGCCTGAACAATGCGCTGAAGCTGCTGGAAAAGAAGACCGGAGGGATTTCCTTTGATGCGAGATATGCCTGCTCCAGTGCTGCAGGCGGTCTGAAAATGATCAGCTGCGGTCTGGTTCCGGAGCTGACGGCTGAGGCGGCAAGGATGGCATCACTGGGCGCGGGAGCCAAGGTGATGAAAACCTATTCCTATCAGCTGACAGAAGAAGACGGAGAAGAAATCGCCCGGCTCAGACCGGACATCTTTCTGCTGACAGGGGGAACCGACGGCGGCAATAAAAACAACATCATTGACAATGCCCGTGTTCTGGCTTCCATCTCTGAAGATTTTCCCATTGTTATTGCAGGAAATCGTTCAGCTGCGGGAGAGTGCAGGAGGATTCTGGAAGAGGCGGGAAAACAGGTTGTGGTTTGCGAGAACGTCATGCCCAGATTCAACGAACTGAACATCGGACCGGCGCAGAAAGAAATTCGCAGAATTTTTCTGGATCGGATTATCAAAGCAAAGGGACTTTCCGAAGCCAGCCAGCTGATTTCAGGCATTATGATGCCGACACCGGCAGCCGTTCTTGCGGCCATGGAACTTCTGGCAAAGGGTACGGAGAAGGAAACCGGTCTCGGGGATCTGGCAGCGGTGGATGTAGGCGGTGCAACGACCGACGTTTATTCCATGTGCACGGGGGAACCGACCCGTGTCAACACAGTTCTGAAAGGTCTTCCCGAGCCCTATGCGAAAAGAACTGTCGAGGGTGATATCGGTATGCGGTACAGCGCAAAAGGAATTGCCGAGGCGGCGGGAATTCCCGCACTGGCGCGGAAAGCTGAACTTTCCGAAGAAAAGACAGAGGAACTTCTGCAGATGATTTCCGAAAATACCGATACTCTGCCTGACAATGAGGAACTGAAAGCGCTGGACTATGCGCTTGCGTCCTTTGCGGTAAAGATTGGAGTGACCAGACATGCAGGTCATATTGAAAAAGTCTATACACCGATGGGCGAGGCATATTTACAGGAAGGAAAGGATCTGAGCCGTGTAGGCAGAGTCATTGTAACCGGCGGTTCTCTGATACATGCCGAGAGACCGGGAGAAATCGCTGAAAACGCTCTCTTTGATATGGCGGAGCCTTCATCGCTGAAACCGTTGAAAGCGGAAATCCTGTTAGACAAAGAATATATTCTGTCAGCTATGGGTCTGCTGAGCCAGCATGAGCCCGATACTGCGATAAAAATCATGAAGAAGGAGTTGTTATCCTATGGAAATTCAAAATAAGAAACTGACAAATGACGAGTTCTACGGAATTCAGAAAGAAATACTGACTCAGTGGCCGACAGGCGCAGACGTTAATTTTCAGGACGCAGTGGACTTTCACAAAAATCTTTCCGATGAGAAGAGCTTCAGTAAAAAGCTGCTGAAGGCCAAGGAAGAAGGAAGAACGCTGGTACAGCCGAGAGCGGGCGTTGCTCTTGTGCAGGATCATATCAACCTGCTGACTTATCTGCAGGATGAAGGTGGCGCTGACCTGCTGCCGACCACAGTAGACAGCTATACCAGACAGAACCGCTACAAAGAAGCAGAGGTTGGTATTCAGGAATCCGTCAGAGAATGCAAGTCCATGCTCAACGGTCTGCCGATTGTAAATCACGGTGTAGATGCATGCCGTTCCATTATTACAGAGCTGAATACACCGGTACAGGTAAGACACGGTACACCGGATGCCCGTCTTCTCACCGAAATCTCCTATGCAGGCGGATTTACCAGCTATGAAGGCGGCGGCATTTCCTATAATATTCCTTATGCAAAAAATGTAAGTCTGGAAAAGACTATCAAAGACTGGCAGTACGTGGACAGACTGACCGGTATTTATGAAGAAGCCGGAGTCAGCATCAACAGAGAGCCTTACGGTCCTCTGACAGGAACACTGGTTCCGCCTTGTATCTCTCATGCGGTAGCTATTATTGAAAGTCTTCTGGCTGCTGAGCAGGGTGTAAAGAATATTACTGTAGGATACGGCCAGTGCGGCAATCTGGTTCAGGATGTTGCTGCAATCAGAGCGCTGGGCAATCTGACGGAAGAATATCTGAAGAAATACGGATATGATGATGTGGTGGTAACCACCGTACTGCATCAGTGGATGGGTGGATTCCCACAGGACGAGGCACAGGCTTTCTCCGTAATTTCCTGGGGCAGCTCCATTGCGGCGCTTTCCAAAGCAACCAAGGTTATCGTAAAAACACCGCACGAAGCCATCGGCGTGCCGACAAAGGAAGCCAACGCACAGGGTCTGCGCTGCACAAAGCAGATGATCAATATGCTCTGCGACCAGCAGCTGTCCAATACAAGCCATGTTGTAAATGAAATGATGATCATTTCCGCAGAAACCCGCTGCATCGTTGACAAATGCTTTGAACTGGGCAACGGAGACTTGGCAGTTGGTACTGTCAGAGCTTTCCAGGCAGGGGTTCTGGATATTCCGTTCGCACCGAGCAAGCTGAACGCAGGGAAAATGCTTCCGGCAAGAGACAACAACGGCGCAATCAGAATTCTCAATGCGGCCAACGTACCTCTGAGCAAGGAACTGATCGACTTCAACAAGGAAAAGATTCAGGAGAGAGCTCAGTATGAAAAGAGAGAAGCATCTTTCCAGATGGTGATTGATGACGTTTATTCCATCAGTAAAGGTAAACTGGTAGGAAGACCTTGGAAATAAGAAGGTTTTGACAGAGGCCGCAGGAAATCCATTCCCCGGAGGCATTTCGGCGGCCCTGGTTACAGAGATATACAGAGATTTGAAAACAGATAATTGGAGGCGGTTAAGGTGAAAATTAAAAAGGTAATATGCGCAAAAGGAAGAACCGGATTCTTCTTCGACGATCAGAGAGCTATCAAGAAAGGAGCCAAGGCAGACGGTTCTGCCTATATCGGCGAGCCGGTAACAGCGGGATTTAAGGCTGTAAGACAGGCAGGCGAGTCCATTTCTGTTATGCTGATACTGGAAGACGGACAGATTGCTTACGGTGACTGTGCGGCAGTACAGTACAGCGGAGCAGGCGGCAGAGATCCCCTGTTTCTTGCAGAAGACTTTATCCCTGTGATTGAAAAGTATGTGGCACCTGTTCTTGTAGGCAAAGAGCTCGACTCCTTCCGCCGGCTGGCGGCCGAAGTGGAAGCTGTGCAGGTGGACGGCAGGAGACTGCACACCGCAATTCGTTACGGCGTGACACAGTCAATCCTGGATGCTGTAGCAAAGGCGAAGAAAGTGCTGATGTGCGAAGTTATCGCAGAAGAATACGGGCTGAATCCGCAGTACCGCCAGATTCCGATTTTTACCCAGTCTGGAGATAACCGCTATGACAATTCCGATAAAATGATCATGAAAGGCGCCGACGTACTGCCGCACGCCCTGATCAACAATGTGGATACCAAGCTGGGAAAGGACGGCGGTCTGCTCCTTGAGTATGTAAAATGGCTGAGAGACAGAATCATCGCTCTGCGCCACAGTGAAGACTATACCCCTGTTCTGCACATTGACGTTTACGGTACCATCGGCATGGCCTTTGGTGTGAATAACTACACTGCCATGGCAGATTATATTGCAGAACTGGAAAAGGCGGCAAAACCGTTTAAGCTGAGAATTGAAGGACCGATGGATGCTGAGGAGAGAGAAGCACAGATGATTGCCCTGAAAGAGTTGACTGCAGAAATCGACAGAAGAGGCATCGGGGTTGAGCTGGTAGCTGACGAATGGTGCAATACACTGGAGGATATCAAGTATTTTGCCGACAACAAGGCAGGTCACATGGTGCAGATCAAGACTCCTGATCTTGGAGGAATCAACAATATTGCAGAAGCAGTGCTTTACTGCAAAGAAAAAGGTATCGGCGCATATCAGGGCGGTACCTGCAACGAAACCGATCGTTCCGCACAGGTCTGTGTCAATGTGGCTATGGCGACTCAGCCGGATCAGATTCTGGCAAAACCGGGAATGGGCGTCGATGAAGGTTATATGATCGTGTACAATGAAATGCAGAGAATTCTTGCCTGCATGGAAGCGAAAAATGCATAAAAACATTGCCGAGGCAATTGGAGAGAAAGCGGCGAAGGCCCTGTGGATGGAGGTTTTCGCTACGCCAAAGCCCGGTCTTGTAGATCGGGAAAACAGCGGAGCCCATAAAGATATGGACTATCCGCTGTTTTTGGCAAGTATAGAGGCGCTGAAAGATTATTTCTGCCGGTGCGCCGCACTGGGGATAAATTCGGAGAAGGAGAATCCGGGAACAGTTTCGTCTGCATATGCCGATGTACTCAGACAGGCAGGGCTTGAGGCGGAAGCAGCCATGTATTATGCCACAGGCGGCGTCAATACCCATAAGGGCGCTGTTTTTTCACTGGGAATTCTGTGCAGCTGTCTGGGACAGACAGCCGTCGAAACAGGATTCCCGCTGAAAGAAACGGAACAGGCTGTTTTGCAGAAACGATGCGAAAAACTTGCATCAGCGCTCCTGAACAGGAGTGATCCTGACGATACCAACGGCGCGGCGGTGTATAGGAATTTTGGATGCGGAGGCATCAGACAGGAGGCGCTTTCAGGTTTTGACAGCGCGTTCAGTTACGGACTTCCCGCACTGAAAGAGGCCCTTTCGGAGGATATGAGTCTGAACAATGCTCTGGTCAAGACTCTCCTGGTACTGATGACGAAAGTCTTTGACAGCAATGTTGTCCATCGGGGAGGGATAAAGGGATTGTCCTGTATCAGAGAACGTGCGGCGGAGATTCTTGTTCAGACGGATTTCAGAACAGAGGAAAGTCTCGATTTGGTGAGAGAATTTGACAGACAGTGTATCTGTTGCAATCTCAGTCCCGGAGGCAGCGCGGATCTTCTGTCGTTTTCCGTTATGCTTTATATGGTTTTAGAAACACCGGAAAGGAAGATATGATGATTGAGAAGAAAGCATTTGCTGGAACCATGGAATCCAGCGATATCTATGTGGAAATAGAACCGCTTCCGCAAGGCAGCGGCGTGGAACTGGTTCTGACTTCTGTGGTCTATGAGCAGTTCGGACCTGAAATTGAGGCTGTTATCAGACAGACGCTGAAAGATCTCGAAGTGACAGATGTGAAAGTGACGGCAAGCGACAGAGGCGCTGTAGACTGCACCATTCGCGCCAGAATTGAGACTGCGGTATGCCGCGGGAAAGGAGAAAACTGATTATGAGAAGAAGTATGTTGTTTTTCCCGGGAAACAGTGCCAATATGGTGCTTAACGCCGATTATCTGGGTTCAGACAGTGTGATTTTTGATCTGGAGGACGCTGTGGCGCCTACGGAAAAAGATTCGGCCAGAATTCTGGTCAGAAATGCCATTTCCTCACTGGAATTTCACCGTGAAATCATTGTCAGAGTCAACCCTCTGGACAGTCCTTACTGGAAAAAGGATCTGGAATACATTGTCCCTGTTAAGCCGGATATGATTATGCCTACCAAAGTGGGCAGTGCGCAGGATGTACTGACTTTTTCTGAAGCCATCGCCAGAGAGGAAGAAAAGTGCGGAATAGAGAAAGGAACCATCAGACTGATTCCTCTCATCGAGACCGCTCTCGGTGTGGAAAATGCGTTCCAAATCGCTTCTGCTGATGAACGGGTTGCGGCAATTTTCCTGGGAGGAGAAGATCTGACTGCTGATCTTCAGTGTAAGCGTACAAAGGAAGGAAAAGAGATTTTCTATGCCAGAACCCGCATGGTTATGGCTGCGCGCGCTGCCGGCATCGATGTTTATGACACTCCGTGGACAGATGTGGAAGATTATGAGGGACTTATCGAAGATGCAAAGTTTGCAAAGAGCCTTGGGTTTTCCGGAAAATCCTCGATTTCCCCTCGTCATGTCCGCTTTATCAATGAAGTTTTCAGTCCGACTGAGGAAGAAATTCAGTATGCCAGAGATGTGTTCGATACCATAGAAAAGGCAAAGGCAGAGGGAAAAGGAGTGGTTTCTCTGCGCGGAAAGATGATCGATGCGCCGATTGTGGCAAGGGCAAAGCAGGTGCTGGAGGCGGCACAGGCTATGAAGGGAGGAAGATAAGATGCAGAGTAAACTGGTAAAGGATATCAAAGAAGCGATCCGTCTTTCGGGTCTTTCTGACGGCATGACCGTTTCTTTTCATCATCACCTCCGCAACGGAGATATGGTGGCTGTCATGGTTATGGATGCAGTCAGTGAACTGGGAATCAGGAATTTGAATGTCAACATCAGTTCCATATTTGAAACCCACGAGCCTTTTATTGAGTATATCAGAGACGGTGTGATTACCGGGATTGAAACAGATTATATGGGTGGCAGCGTGGGACGTGCGGTCAGTGAGGGAATTCTGGAAAAACCGGTGATTTTCAGAACTCACGGCGGCCGTCCAAGCGATATTATCAGTGGCGCATCTCCTATTGACGTGGCGTTTATCGCCGCTCCGACAGCAGATCCGATGGGCAACTGTACCGGTAAATTCGGAAAATCCGCCTGCGGTTCCTTAGGCTATGCTTTTGCAGATGCCATGTATGCAAAGAAATCTGTAGTAATCACTGATAATCTTGTTGACTATCCTCTGGTGGACTTTTCCATTTCTGAGGACTATATCGACTACGTGGTGGCTGTTGACAAGATAGGAGAGCCGTCCGGCATTGTCTCCGGCACTACAAAAATTACCAAAGATCCGGTGGGACTTGTGATTGCTGATTATGCAGCCAGAGCCATCGATGCTTCCGGACTTCTGAAAGACGGCTTTTCTTTCCAGACAGGAGCAGGCGGTGCTTCTCTTGCGGCCGCCAAATATCTGCAGGATATTATGCTGCGGAAAAATATCAAAGGCAGTTACGGTTTAGGAGGCATTACCGGTTACATGGTGGATATGCTGAATACAGGATGTTTTAAAGCGCTTTATGATGTGCAGTGCTTTGATCTGGGAGCAGTGGAGTCCATCAGAACCAATCCGAATCATATGGAAGTTACGGCTGCTCATTATGCGAGCCCGACTGCAAAGAGCAGCGCTGTGGACAATCTGGATGTGGTGATTCTGGGCGCTACGGAAATTGATACAGATTTCAATGTCAATGTGCATACCGATTCCAACGGATATATTATGGGTGGAAGCGGCGGTCACAGTGATACAGCTGCCGGAGCCAGGATGTCCATGATCGTGGCCCCTCTTTCCAGAGCCCGTCTGCCGATTGTGGTTGACAAGGTTCTGTGCAAATCCACGCCGGGGAATACGATAGACGTGCTGGTTACCCAGAGAGGTATCGCGGTCAATCCGCTTCGTCCTGAACTTTCAGAACGTTTCCGCCAGGCAGGTCTTCCGGTTGTGGATATTTTCGAACTTCGTGACGCTGCGGAGAAACTCAACGGAAAAGCGAGAAAACCGCAGCTGGGCGATCGTGAGGTTGCGAAGGTGCTTTACCGCGACGGAACACTGCTTGACACAATTTATAACGTGCCTGTAAAATAGAGATATGTTTTATATAGAAGAGATAAAAACAGACGATGCCGCAGGACTGCTTTCCACCTGCGGCCTCAGTGTACCACAGGGTGTGGATTATACTGCAGGATTATTCTCTGAGTCGGCCGGAAAGGAGCGTCTGGCAGCATGCGGCAGCCTGAAGGGAGATATGATTCAGGGAGTTGCCGTAGATCCGGAATTTCAGGGTGAAGATCTGACCGGAAAACTGATGACCCACCTGATTGAAAAGGGGAGACAGAAGGGATATGACAGTCTTTACCTCTTTACCAAGGCAGAAAAGGCTCCGCAGTTTACCGGACTGGGATTTCGCCTTGTGGCAAAGGCAAGACCCTATGCCGCTCTGCTGGAATGGGGGAACGAAAGCGTAGCCGGTTATATGAAGAATCTGAAAGAGATTCGGGAAAGGACGGCAGCTGAGGCCGGGGAAGGTTTCGGCGCGCTGGTGATGAACTGTAACCCATTTACCCTCGGACACCGGTATCTTATTGAATATGCTGCGTCGAGGAAAAAACATGTGTATATTCTGGCAGTAGAAGAGGATCTGTCTCTGTTTTCCTTTGAAGACCGGTTTAACATGCTGCGGAGGGGCACAGCGGATCTGAAAAATGTCACGGTAATCCCCGGAGGACGCTACACCGTGTCGACCCTGACTTTTCCAAGCTATTTTACCCGGGAGGAAAATCTGGCCGGGGCACACGCTGCCATGGACTGCGAACTGTTTGCCACATGTGCTGCACCGCCGCTTTCTGTGAATGAACGTTTTCTGGGAACAGAACCGGTTTCAGAAGTGACGGCCGTATATAATGAAACTCTGAAAAAACGCCTGCCGGGACACGGCATTGCTGTGACTGAAATTCCAAGACTGGAGGAGGAAGGACAGGTTATCAGTGCTTCCAGAGTCAGGAAAATTCTGAGGGAGCTTTGGGAGCAGGAAGGAACTCTGGAAGTTTTTGAAAGAAGAACTGCCTCCTGCCGGCTGTCGGAGCTGAAGAGGCTGCTTCCGGAGTCGACATTGAGTTATTTGCAGCTGAGTGAAGTTCGTCGGAGGCTGGAAAACAGATTTGCGCAAAATGGTTTGAAAGACCCTGTGAAAGAGGAGGAGAGGCTGTGAAGGAACGGGAAGTGACTCTCAGAGAGCTGTTGGATTCCAGAGAAGCCCGTGTCAGTTATCAGCAGAAACTGCTGGAACAGTATGGAGGCGTTCTCGTTTCAGTGACACTGAATATTCCCGGCCCCGTAAAGGATCGGGAGATCTACCGCAATGCCATGAAGATCGGGATGAAACGCCTTTGTGAAAAACTGGCAGAGGCGAATATGTCCCGGTACATTCTGTACAGTGAAATCAGATATCCTGTTACAGGGCCGGAAGGTTACCTGGCTGCAGGAGATCATATCACTGCAGAGCAAATGAAAAGAATGACCATGGAAACTGAGGAAGAAACCTCGCTGGGAAGGCTTTTTGACATGGATGTGCTGACGATGTCGGAAGGCCGTCCGGAAAGTGTCAGCAGACGAAGTCTGGGAGGCAGGCCGAGAAAGTGTCTTTTATGCGGTGATGATGCAAAGGTCTGCGCCAGAAGCAGAAAACATGAAATGAGTGATCTTCTGGCGGAAATCCGTCGGATTCTCTCGGATGCGGGAATTCAGGAGTGAGTTTTCACCGGGAAATTTACAGATTGACTGATGATATTTTTCTATTCTTCCGCAATATTTCCGATCTTTTGGGGTGTAGATAGACAAAGGGCTATTAGAACCGGGAGAGATTCGGGGAATTCAGGGGGAATATTTTATGTGAACATCTTGATTTTTTTGATGAAATAAGGTAATATATCAATAATTGTGAATTTCAGAAGAAATTCTATCCGCCAGAAGGCGGCAGTATACTTTATCTGATTTAGGAATGGATGCCACGAAGGCAGACTGAGCTCCAGAAGGAGTTCGGCTTGTTTCGTGGTATTTTTTTTTCGTCCCTTCTGCCTTCAGTCGTCAGAGCGTCTGACCGGACAGGCATGATAAGACGATGAAACGAAAGATGAGGAGAGAACATGAAGGATGAGAAACTGAAAGACTTTTTTGCGATACACCGCAGAGTTGCCCTTGCCTTTTCCGGTGGCGTGGATTCGGCATATCTGCTCTACGCGGCAAAAACTTCCGGCGCACAGATAAAAGCCTACTTTGTGAAAAGCCGGTTTCAGCCGGACTTTGAACTGGGGGATGCAAGAAGGCTTGCAGATGAGCTTTCGGCGGAACTCACCGTGATTCCCTGTGATATTCTGGCAGAGAAAGAAGTGGTGAAAAACCCGAAGGATCGCTGCTATTACTGTAAAACCAGAATCTTTTCAAAGATTCTGGAAGCTGCCGCCGCAGACGGCTTTGATACTGTCATCGACGGAACCAACGCCTCGGACGATGCTGACGACAGACCGGGAATGCGGGCACTGTCAGAGATGAAGGTCCTGTCACCGCTGCGTATCTGCGGGATTACCAAGGAGGAAGTACGCGCCCGTTCAAAAGAGGCAGGACTTTTTACCTGGAACAAAGCGGCTTATGCCTGTCTGGCGACCAGAGTACCGACGGGAGAAGTTATCACAGAGGAAAAGCTGGAGAAGGTCAGCAGTGCAGAACAGATTCTGTACAATATGGGTTTTTCAGATCTTCGTGTCAGACTCTGTCACGGTGCTGCAGGACTGCAGCTGCCGGGAGAACAGCTGGAGCGTGCAGCGGTTTTGCGAAGGGAGATCAGAGAAAAGCTGAAACCGTATTTTGAGAAGATTTTTTTGGATTTGGAGGAAAGATAGATGGAACAGTATCAGGTAAGGGATCTGCTGAATGCAGTGGCAGAGGGAAGCACCGGAGTGGAGGAGGCGCTGATGAAGCTGAAACTGGCGCCTTTTGAGGAAATTGATATTGCTTCTCTGGATCATCATCGGGGAATTCGTCAGGGAGCTTCTGAGATTATCTACGGAGCCGGAAAAACTCCGGAGCAGATAGATACCATAGCCCATTCCCTCTGGAACAGCGGTCAGAAGACCATTCTCATTACAAGAATGAGTCAGGAGGCGGCAGACTGTATCAGAAAAGACATTCCTTTTCAATACGATAAAACGGGACGGATCGGACTGGTTGGAGAAAAGCTGAAGCCAAGACATGAAGGCTATATTCTTGTGGCTACAGGAGGCACCAGCGATATGCCTGTGGCAGAAGAAGCTGCTCTGACTGCGGAAATCCTGGGAAACAGGGTGGAGAGGCTTTATGATGTGGGCGTTGCGGGAATTCACAGACTTCTTGCTCATCTGGATAAAATCATGGGTGCCAGGGTGATCATCGCCATTGCGGGCATGGAGGGAGCGCTTGCTTCGGTCATCGGAGGCCTTGCCGACTGTCCGGTTATCGCAGTGCCTACCAGTGTGGGCTATGGGACGGCTCTGGGCGGTGTGACTGCGCTTCTGTCCATGCTGAATTCCTGTGCCAGCGGAGTCAGTGTGGTGAACATTGACAACGGTTTTGGCGCGGCTTACCAGGCAAGTCTGATCAATCATATGGAGGGTGGAAAATAATGAAAACTTTATATATTGAATGTAAGATGGGCGCCGCAGGAGATATGCTTATGGCGGCTTTATCGGAGCTGATCGAGGACAGACAGGCCTTTCTTGAGAAAATGAATTCCCTGATTCCTGATACAGTCTCTGTCAGTGCGGAGCCTGCAGAGAAGTGCGGTGTAACGGGTACCCATATCCGTGTGAAGATACACGGGGAAGAGGAAGAATGCGCGCAGACATCTGAACATCATGACCATGGTCACGATGGACACGGACATGAACATCACGACCATGAAGACGGACATCACCATCACCACCATGATCATTCTCACAGCGGTCTTCAGGAAATTTACGCCATGATAGACGGTATGGACGTTTCTGACAAGGTGAAACAGGATGCCAGAGCCGTCTACAGGATTATTGCGGAAGCTGAATCCCGGGTTCACGGAAAAACCATGGATCAGATTCATTTTCACGAAGTAGGGACCCTTGATGCCGTGACAGATGTGGTGGGAAACTGTCTGCTTATGGAGCAGCTGGGAGCGGAGCAGATTGTTGTTTCTCCTGTTCACGTTGGCAGCGGCAGTGTAAGATGCGCGCACGGACTGCTGCCGGTTCCGGCGCCGGCAACTGCGCTGATTCTGAGGGATATTCCGATTTACGGCGGCCGGGTGCAGGGAGAGCTGTGTACACCTACAGGAGCTGCGCTGCTGAAATATTTTGCTGATTCTTTCGGAACCATGCCTGCAATGACAGTCAAAAAAATCGGATGCGGTATGGGAAACAGAGACTTTGCGGAAAAGCCAAACTGTGTGAGAGTTTTCCTCGGAAATGCCGGCGCAGAGAACACCGGAATACGGAAAAACGATGACTCTCGCCTGCTGCAGGATGAGGTGACAGAACTTGCCGCCAACATTGACGACATGACCGGAGAGGAAATCGGTTTTGCCATGGATGTGCTTCTGGAAGCCGGGGCGCTGGATGTTTACTGTGAACATATCACTATGAAAAAGTCACGTCCTGCCGTCAAGCTGGTATGTATGTGCAGGCCGGAACATAAAGATATCTTTGCCCAACTGATGCTGAAGCATACTTCAACCATCGGTGTACGGGAATACGGCTGCAGGAGAGTCATCATGCAGCGGAGTTCTGAGAAACGGGAAACACCCTGGGGCAGCGTAGATGTAAAAATCTGTGAAGGCGGCGGAATCCGCCGGGAAAAAGCAGAATCCGATCAGCTTTGCGAAATTGCCCGCAGAACCGGTCTGTCTCTGAAAGAAATAAAAAAGGAAGTATATAAATAGTTTATGGATAATATCTGGAAAGAAAAAAGCAGGGGCATTCTGATAAAACTGGCTCAGATGGCGGCGGCGCTGATTCTTCTGTCGGCGGCGGTTTTTGTCATTGCAAGAGCCTGCCCGGGTGATCCTCTGGTGGCATATTACGGTGACGGCGTGGAGCATATGAGTTCGGCAGAGAAGCTGGCGGCCAGACAGAGACTGGGTCTTGACGATCCTGTGCTGCAGCAGTATATCCGCTGGGCGGGTGATCTGGTCAGGAGCGATCTGGGGCTGTCTTATCAGTACAAGCAGCCCGTCCTTTCTGTCATCGGCGGAGTCTGGGTCAATACGCTGATTTTGGGACTTACATCTTATGTTTTGACTTTTGGTCTCGCCATTGCGCTGGGCATGTTCTGCGCCTTGCGGGAAGACAGAACGGCAGACCGGATTATCTGCAGAATCGGTGTGATTTCTGCCAATATCCCTTCTTTTTTCCTGGCTCTTCTGCTGATTCTGATCTTTGCTGTGAATCTTCGCCTGCTGCCGGCGGGAGGCGCCTATTCTCTGGGTGAGAAGTACAATTTGTGGGACAGGGCAGTTCATCTGATTCTGCCTGCCACAGTTATGGTTCTGCAGCACCTCTGGTACTATGCCTATCTGGTGAGAAACAAGCTGGTTGAAGAGACGAGAAAGGATTATGTGCTGCTCTGCAAGGCAGAGGGAATTCCGAGAAAACTCATCATGAAAAGGCACTGTTTCAGGAATATTCTGCCGTCTCTTCTGGTAATTATGGCTATTTCTGTTCCGCATATTCTGGGCGGAACCTACGTGGTGGAAATGGTGTTCAGCTACCCGGGACTGGGAACTCTGAGTTTTGAATCGGCCATGTACCGGGACTACAATATGCTGATGGCACTGACTCTCCTGACAGGTGCTGTGGTACTGTTCTTTAATATGGCGGCTCAGGCCCTGGGACAGTGGATAGACCCGAGAATGGAATACGAAAGAGGTTTTGCGGGAAAGACAGAGATTTTAGCCCGATCGGATGTGAGGACAGAAAAGGAGGAGGCTGTATGAGCAGACAGAAAAAACTGCCGCGGCTGTCACTGAGTATTCTGCTTCTGATTATTCTGTGCTGTGTCTTTGCGGATCTGCTGACAACTTATGACCCGTCTCAGATGGACAGCGGCGCAATCGGAATGCCTCCTTCAAAGGAGCATATTCTGGGTACGGACACGCTGGGGCGTGATCTGTTCTGCCTGATTCTGTACGGCGGCAGAGCATCTGTGGCTATCGGTCTGTTCAGCGGACTGCTGTCTACGGTGATAGCGGTGGTTTACGGAGCGGTCAGCGGCCTTGCGGGGGAAAAAATCAGCGATCTGATGATGAGGTTTGCTGAATTTGTTATGAGTATACCATCGATCCTTTTGATTATTTTTTTTCAGGCGATCTGGGGGAAGGCGACGGTTTTTTCCCTGTCGGTGATCATTGGCTGTGTGAGCTGGATGAATATCTCCAAGATCGTCAGAAGCGAGGTCAGGCAGATCAGACAGAGTGACTATGTTCTGGCAGCAGGAATCATGGAGGGCGGCTTCTGGTATATTCTCAGGCGGCATCTGCTGCCTAACTTTGTGTCTTCCATCATGTTTATGGTGGTAACCAATATCGGACAGGCCATGATCACAGAATCCACCCTGAGTTTTCTGGGGCTGGGTCTGCCTCTGACTACGGTTTCCTGGGGAAGCCTCATGTCTCTGTCTCAGGAGGCGCTGCTTTCGGGATACTGGTGGATTATCGTCATTCCCGGCTTTGTGCTGGTGACGACGCTGGCGTGTGTGACCGATCTGGGCGAATCTGTCCGCAGACGGAATAATCGGCTTTACAGTAATTTATGACGGAGGAATTTATGAAAAAAATATTATGTGCGATTTTGATACTTTGCCTGCTTTTCGTTTTTGCATCCTGTGGAGATGAGAATCAGACCGCTGAAAATACTCTGATCTACGGAAGTCAGGACTATACGGCAATCAATCCGGCTCTTTACGAGCACGGGGAAATCAACAGCCTGATCTTTGCGGGACTGACCGCTCATGATGAAAATAACCGGGTGGTTCCGGGACTTGCGGAGGACTGGGATTTTGACGAAGAGAATCTGACTTACACATTCAGACTTCGGGAGGGACTTACGTTCCACGACGGTGAGGCTCTGACTTCAGAAGATGTAAAATTTACGCTGGAAGCCATTCTGGATGAAAAAAATCAGTCGGAGATTATCTCAAACTATACCGATATTGAAAGTATAGAATGTCCGGATGAACTGACGGTGAAGATCAGACTGAGCCAGATCAACGTTGCTTTTCCGGACTATATGACCATAGGGATTCTGCCCGAACACCTGCTGAAGGGAGAAGATCTGGCAACCTGTGACTTTAATCAGAACCCTGTGGGTGCGGGGCCTTACATGATTACAGAGTGGGATCAGGGACAGTCTATCACCATGAAGCGGTTTGACAATTATTATGCAGGCGCAGCCAATATCGAAACTGTGATTTTCAAAATTGTGCCGGACAGTGATGCCAAAGTGATGCAGCTTCTGGCAGGGGAAATTGACATGGCGCAGATTACGGCAAAGTCAGCTGAATCGGTTGAATCAGAGGAAGGCTACAGTCTCTGCCGGATGGATACGGCAGATTACAGAGCTCTGGCATACAATTTCAATTCACATCTTTTTAAAGAGAATCCGGAACTGGCCAATATCCTCAGTTACGCCATCGACAGAGACGCCATTGTGGAAGGCGTTCTGCTGGGACAGGGGGAAGCCGCCTACTCCCCGCTGCAGAAAGGCCCTTATGCAAATGACGATATAGAAACTTTTTCCTATGATCCGGAAAAATGTGAAGAGCTTCTGCAGGAAGCAGGATGGGTGAAGAACAGTGACGGCTATTATGAGAAGAACGGGGAAGAGCTTGCCTTCGTCATTTCTGCCATGTCAGACGATCAGACCCGGGTGGATATGGCAAAGATGTGCGCGTCTCAGCTGCAGCAGGTGGGCGTAAATGCTACTGCGGAAAGCAGAGCTTCTCTGGACTGGGAAAATCAGGACAGCTGTATCATCGGCTGGGGAAGTCCCTTTGATCCCGACGATCATACCTATAAAGTCTTTACCACAGGGGCGGGAGACAATTATACCGGCTATTCCAACGAAAAGATTGACGGGATTCTGGCCGATGCAAGGCATACCTCAGACGACGAAAAGCGCAGGGAGCTCTATAATCAGTTCCAGGAGGAGATGACCGGCGCAATGCCTTATACGTTCCTGGCTTATGTAGACGCCTGCTACGGAATGAAAGACAACATTTCAGGAATCACAGAAGATACGGTGCTGGGTCACCACGGTGTAGGTGTATTCTGGAATATTGCGGAATGGGAGATAGAAGAGTAAGATGGAAGCGGCAGTAAAGATTGAGAATCTGAGATTGTCCTTTCACGGCCCTCTCGGAAAGGTGGAGGCTGTAAAAGGAGTGGATCTGCAGGTTGCGGCAGGAGAAACGGTGGCGCTGGTGGGTGAGTCCGGATGCGGGAAGACAGCACTGTGCCGCAGTATTCTGCGGCTTCATGCAGAACATGCCCGGATCGATTCAGGAAATATTTTTCTCTGCGGCCGTGACGTGACCTGTCTTTCTGAGAAAGAGATGGAGAAGGTGCGGGGCGTGGATGCGGCTATGGTGTTTCAGGACCCCATGACTTCTCTGAATCCTGTTTTTTCTGTGGGCAGACAGATTATGGAACCTATGCTGATTCACGAGAAGGTGAGCAGACAGGAGGCAAAAAAGCGGGCTTTGGAACTGCTCCGGAAGGTGGGGATCTCTGAACCGGAGATCAGATTCTCTCAATATCCTCATCATTTTTCAGGAGGGATGCGGCAGAGGGTTGCCATTGCCATTGCCCTTGCCTGTAATCCGAGGCTGTTCATTGCCGACGAACCGACTACCGCTCTGGATTCCCAAAACCGGAAACAGATTGTGGAGCTTCTCAGAAATCTATGCTCCGACGGAAAGCGAGGTGTGCTTTTCGTCACCCATGATCTGGCTCTTGCCCGAACCATTGCGGACAGAATTGCTGTCATGAAAGACGGAGTCATAGTGGAAACGGGAACCGCGGAAGAAATCTTCAGTTTTCCCCGCCATGATTATACGAAAAAACTGATCCGGTATGCTCTTTACGGAACGGCAGAGAGTCATTATCACGGATCGGTAAGGGAAGTGAAGAATGAAAGCGTTTTACAACCTCCGATGCTTGCGGTAAGGGGATTATCAAAGAGTTTTTCACTGAGAAGGGGAAAAGTGCAGAAGGTGCTGGATGATTTTTCCATGACTGTCGCCGCCGGTGAAATTGTCGGCCTTGTGGGGCCGTCCGGGTGCGGAAAGTCTACGCTGGCAAGATGTCTGATGGGGATTTATCCTCCGGATGCCGGCAGGATTGAGTTTGCGGAGGACTGCGGCAGACAGATGATTTTTCAGGATTCGGCTTCTGCATTTAATCCGCGCATGAAACTGTGGCAGATCATCGGAGAGTCTCTTCTTCTGCAGTGCAAAAAGAAAAAACAGCTCATCTCAAAGGAAGAGCTGAAGAAAAAAGTGTATGAAATGATGGAGCAGGTGGAACTGGAACCGGCGCTTGGGGAACGCTATCCCTATGACGTTTCAGGAGGGCAGAGACAGAGGGCTGCCATTGCCAGAGCCCTGATGACAGAACCGGATTTTATCATTGCAGATGAACCAGTGTCATCTCTTGATGTATCCACCCAGTCACAGATCATACATCTTCTGAAAAAACTGCATGATCAGCGGAATCTGACCCTGATCCTGATCTCTCACGATCTGCCCATGGTGGAACATATCAGTGATCGGATTGTTGATTTGGGGAAACGGTAAAATCCAGGATATAGGTGTATTCGCAGCTTTCTGTTTCACTTCCGCGGTTTTTTCGTCTGCCGCTGCTGTCAGTCAGGACAAATCCCAGTTTTTCCATGATCTTCTGTGAAGGCAGGTTGTCTTTATCACAGTGGGCAGTCAGACGGCTGAGGCCGAGGCTTTCTCTGCACCAGCCGACGAGGCCTGAGGCGGCTTCTGCTCCGTAACCTTTTTTCCAGTATTTCTTTGCCAGGATCCAGCCTACTTCGCCGCAGGTTCTGTCATCATTTAAAAAAACGCTCAGGGAACCGATATGTGTATCATTCTCATCGGTTCCTGTTTTACTTTTCAGAAGAACGGCAAATTCGAAACACCGGGGTTCAGCTTTTTTCCATTCTCTCTCTGCCATCATCAGATATTTTCCGGTTTCTTCCGGAGTAAGACGGGGCATAAAGATCATATAACGGGTATTTTCCGGATCGGAGGCATAGGCGTGGGTTGAGTCGAAATGTCCGGTGGTAAGAGGCGTCATACAGAGCCTGTCAGTTGAAAATATTATCATAAGATTCCTCCCTGTTCAGGTTTATTGTAACACATAGCCCGTGTTTTGGAACTTTTTTTTCAGAAAAGAGGCATAAAAACATGGAAAAGGGAAAACTCCCGTGATAAAATAGAAAAACAGAAAATCGATCACCGACAGGGAGGACAATATGCGTTATTTAGTGATAGACGGACAAGGCGGAAGACTTGGTAAACTTTTAATAGAAGGTATCAGAAGGGAATTTCCGGAAGCGGAGATCGCAGCAGTGGGCACCAATGCCGCAGCTACGGCCACAATGCTCAAGGCGGGAGCTGATGAGGCAGCCACAGGCGAGAATCCTGTCGTGGTCGCCAGCCGCAGAGCAGATATTATTGCCGGGCCTATCGGTATCGTTATAGCGGATTCTCTTCTTGGGGAGGTTACTCCCAAAATGGCGGCGGCAGTGGCGCAGAGCGCTGCCGTGCGTGTACTGGTTCCCATGAATCGCTGTGACAATCTGGTGGCCGGCGTGGGCAGCCAGTCCATCGGAGAACTGGCACAGGATGCCGTAAAAAAGATGAAAGAAGTATGCGGACAGCAGAGTTGGGGAGAGAGGCTGTAATGCAGAACCGGTTTCCCGGATAAAGAAAGACAGTATACAGACGAAACGGAGAGTGCACCGTAACGGTGCACTTATTTTATTGGCTAAAGGAAGAAACGGAATTCTGCCGCCGAAGGATATGAAAAATACAAGAAATAATAGGATATAAACGGATATAATTTATAAAATCCGTTTGTTGTTTTGCGAATTTTGGTAATTTTCAAAGGAATACTGCCGATGTTCCTTGTTTTTCAGTGGCACAGTATTTGCAGTAATATTGGGCAAAGATTCTTTTCAATGTGATATTCAGTCTGATTAAGGAGGAAATGATGGAAAAGAAAAGAAGATTTGAAATGCCTCATGTTATCGTTGTTCTTTTGATCATCATGACATGTGTGGCGGTTCTGTCATACATTGTTCCCAGCGGACAGTTTGAAAGAGTGTATGATGAGACGATAGGCAGAGATGTTGTACTGCCTGACAAGTTCCACTATGTGGAAGCGGAAAACCCTGTTACGGTCTTCAGCTTTTTTAAGGCAATCTATGACGGTTTTGTTCAGGGTGCGGATATTATTGCGGGCCTTCTGATTACCTGCGGTGTCATCAATTTTCTGGAGGAGACAGGAGCTTTTGGAGCCGGGCTCACTAAAATCATGGGCGCAGTAGAGAAGAATCATTCTTTCAGACTGGGCGTAATCCTTGTTTTTTTCGCTCTTTTTGCATGGACCGGAGTTTTAGGCTTTGGAGAAGCTTCTTATCCGTTCTACGGAATTACCACTTCAATTATTCTGGCTATAGGTTACGATCGTGTTGCTGCCATGGCGACCATTATGATGGCATCCTGTTCCGGCTGGGCAAGCGGAATGCTTAACATGTACACTACAGGCATTTCTCAGAATCTGGTGGGACTTCCCATGTTCTCCGGACTCTGGTACAGAGTGATTTGTTTTGGCGTGTTCTTTGTGCTGGCGCTGATCAGTGTGCTCGTTTACTGCCGGAGAATCACGAAGGATCCTTCCAGAAGCTACATTCATGAAGAATACGAACGGCAGCTTAAGGGAGACATTGAGATAGAGGGAATCAAGAATAAGATTGAGATGACAAAGAGACACGGTCTTGCTTTGGGCATCTATGTATGTCTTCTGATCCTGCAGGCTTACTGCTGTGCAACAAGAGGCTGGGGCCTTGGTGAAGTGGCTGCTCTCAATATCATGTACGCTGTCATCCTTGCTGTGATATTCAGAGTGAGACCCAGTGATGCCTGTACCAGCATCATGAGAGGTGCCGCCAATGTGCTGACGGCAGGTTTCGTCATCGGATTTGCCAGAGCGATTATGATTGTACTGGAGCAGGGGGAGATTGTGGATACTTTCGTATATGCGATTTCTCAGGTGCTGGAAGGAAAGGGCCCTGCATTCACACTGCTCATGCTGTTTATCTTTGTCACCATACTGAACTTCTTTGTGGACTCCGGTTCAGGTAAAGCAGTGATGATGATGCCCATCATGAGTCCTCTGGGGAAGATTCTGGGTATCAATCAGCAGGTAATGGTACTGACCTACCAGTTCGGAGACGGATTTACCGATTATCTCTGGCCGGCAGGCGCTCTGGTTCCATGTCAGCTGTGCGGACTGAAGTATAACATCTGGATGAAGTTCGCCTGGAAAGCCATGGGGATACAGTTAATCGCAGGTTATGTGATGGTGCTCATCGCCCATTACATCAATCTGGGACCATTTTAATCGAAAATTGAGGAGCAAGTTTATATGAAAATTTTTATCAGTGCGGATATCGAGGGAGTAAGCGGAATTACAAGCTGGGAAGCAACCAGATATGGAGGAAAAGGCTATGAAGAAGCGTGCAGGCAGATGTCAGCAGAAGTGGCGGCTGCCTGCAGGGCTGTTCTCGATATGGGGTATGCTGTTGTTGTAAAGGATGGTCATGAGGACGCCATGAATATTGATCACAGTCTTCTGCCTGAGAAGGCGGAGCTTATCAGGGGATGGATGAACAGCCCCCTTTCTATGCTGGGAGGTCTGGATGAAACCTTTGACGGGATTATATACATAGGATATCATTCCGGTGCATGGACAGATACCAGCCCGCTGAAACATACCTGTGAGGACCACGTCTACAACCGGTTCAGCATCAATGGTCACGATGCCTCCGAATTTACCATAAATTCGCAGGTGGCGGATCAGATGGGCGTTCCGTCTCTTCTGATTTCCGGGGATGAGGGAATATGTCTTTCGGCAGCCGGTGAGTATGACGGTATTAAGACTGTAGTCACAAAGAAGGGGATCGGCGACGCCACATGGAACAGACATCCTCTGATGGTGGAAAGGGAAATAGAAGCTGCAGTAAAAGAGGTACTTGCAGGGCCTCTGCCGAAGGCAAGGCCGCTGGAGGAAACTTACACCATGACACTCTGTTACAAGGAATTTCAGAAAGCCCGTTCAGCCTCCTGGTTTCCGGGCGTGAAAGTCATAGACGACTATACCGTTTCATACACGGCGAAGACACCTTTTGAACTTTCCAGGTGCAGGTTCTTTATAGGGTAAAGAAAGCAGGCTGCCACTTCAGATAAGCTGAAGGGACAGCCTGCTCCATTATGCATGTTCTTTTAGAATTTTCAATCCTTCTTCAGTGATCAGGCAGCCGGATCTGCCTCGCTGAATGACGATCAGATTTTCTTCTTTCAGTTCATTCAGGATATCTCTGAGTTTTCCTTCACTGATATAGACTGATCTTTCTCTGAGCCGTCCGGTGATGGCTGTGCGTCCGATTCCGTGGTAAGGAAAGGTGTTCGCGCCGATAATCCTGAGAACGGTGATCTTCAGCGATTCACCTGACGGAGCAGCATCTCTTCTCACTGCCGTTTCTGTGCTGAGGTTGGGAAGTACTGACAGAGCCTTGTAATAAGTGGCCACGTTTTCAAGCTGACGAATGTTTCCCGGCCACTGATATGCCGTCAGCTGTTTCTTTTCACCTTCTGTGAGATCGGAGTATTTCTGCTCCACAAAATGCCTGAAAAGAGGAAGAATATCCTCTCGTCTTTCTCTGAGAGGCGGAATTTCCAGCGGTATCACATTCAGCCGGTAAAACAGGTCGTTTCTGAAATTTCCCTTTTTGACCTCTTCTTCCAGGTTTTTGTTGGTGGCTGAGATAATCCTCACATCCACATCGATGGGTTTTGTGCCGCCGACTTTTATGATCTGTTTTTCCTGAAGCGTCCGAAGCAGTCTCAGCTGCATGTTGGGAGAAATATCACCTATTTCATCGAGAAAAATGGTGCCGCCGTGGGCCTGTTCAAACAGGCCGCTTTTCCCTTTGCTGTCCGCGCCTGTAAAAGATCCTTTCTCGTATCCGAACAGTTCGCTGTCAAGAAGTGAGTCGGAGAGAGCGGCGCAGTTGATCGCCACAAAAGGACCGTCCTTTCGGAGTGAATAGTTGTGAATGGACTGCGCAAACATTTCTTTTCCGGTACCGCTTTCACCGGTAATGGAAATGGTAAAGTCTGTCTTTGAAATATCCTTTGCCATATCGATGAGGCTTTTCATCCGGGAAGAGCGATGGATAATATCATTAAAGCTGTATTTTGCGTAAAGACCGCTGCGGGAGGACTGCAGCCCGTTGTCCGTAGGCTGAAAAGCAAAAGAGTAGCCCACGCTTTCTCCCAGCAGTTTTATGGGAAACTTATCTACAGAATACAGCCGATCGCCGATGCTGATTTCTGTCTGAATATAATCGCCTTCCTTCAGATTCGAAAGAGAGATGACATTGTCGATACTGTCGCCAATGGCCCTGATGTCAAAAAGTTTTTTTGCCTTTTCGTCAGCGTAGATAACCAGACCGTCGATATCGGAAAGGATGAGGGCGGAGTCTGAACTGCCGGATGTCATGCTGAGGGCCTGATTTTTGAGGAATTCCTGTAGGTATTTTGCATAAAAAGAGGAATTGGCCTCAGAAACAGTGTTGATGCGCAGCAGGAGATTCTTGTAGATCCTGTTGTTTTCCAGATCCAGAAGCTGCATCAGCCGCAGCAGAGTATCGAAAGAAAAATCTCTGTAGCCGATATTATATATCTTTTCTATGGTTGGCGGTGCAAGATGGGCCTCGTTGGGGGTAATGGCGGTTTTTATGTCTGCGTAAACGGAGAGCGGTTCATTTTCATCAAAGGGAACAAGGCTAAGGTTGACAAACCCCAGTTCATAGAGATTGTAGGTGGCCTGAAGGGAAGAGGTCAGGGAGTCGTTCAGTACGAGGACTTTTTCTCCGTCGGGAATTTCCGTAATCTTGTCCAGAGAGCCTTTGTTGAGGGATCTGTTCATGATCAGTATCTTTGAATAGTCTGCGATGTTGTCCTTGAGAAGCTGGAGCTTATCCTCAGAGATTAGAAGATATGCGTCGGCTTCCAGCTTTTCTCCGCATCCGATATGATCCAGATAAACATTTTCGATATCGATATACTCCTCGAAAATCGACTTGAGATGCCGGTTCAGATAATTGATTGCATCGATATTCTCGTTGGTGTTGAATATCATCATGACTTTTTTCATTATAGAATCATACCGGATTTGCAGATGAGAACTGATCCGGTTTCCCCCTTCCTGTACTTATTGACTGTTGTAAAATCAGTGTATAAACTGCTGCGGCGGCTTCGGCTGCGATTGCCCGGGCCGTAAACCGGCAGATATTGTAAAATAAAAAAACAAGAGTATAAAAGATTCGCATCTGAGATGGCGTTCAGATTTTCCTCGGAATATCATCACGATAAAACACATGACTTTCACAACAAAAAGTATACACTGAATATCCCGGACTATCAACTGAAATTTCAAAGGAGAGCGGCGGAAATAAAGGCAGTGGACAGATAAGAAATCGGGCATTTTCAACAGTGACAGGGGACGGAACACAGAACAGAGCAAAATGCAATTTTTGCCTTCTCTCTGATAAAGATTTCACCCGGTAAAGCAGAAGAACCGCTCTCCGTTGAGGGCGGTTCTGTCTATTTTATCGTTGAATTTGCATAGATAAAGAATTCTTCCTGGCTGGGGAGACGTTTGCGTTCTTTTCTGGGAAAAGTATCGTCGAATCGCAGAGCCTCTTCTTCGTCGATATGCATGACCGGGCTGTCATGATAGATCCATTCTGCTGCGGAAAGAGCTCCCGGAATCAGCTCTTTTACCAGCATAGCCGTGGGGAAAGTTCCGTTTTCCACTGAAACGCCGTATTTTTTGCAGCTTTTAAAGCCGCTGCTCACATAGTTTGCCGGACTTCCGAAAATGACCACGGTATCATACCCGAGAGCAACAGCCTGCTGAAAGGAATGTTCCATCAGAAGTTTTCCATAACCTTTTCTCTGATATCGGGGGAGTATACTGATGGGGCCGAAGGTAAGAACAGTCTTTTCTTTACCGTTTTCTCCTGTCAGACAGGCCTTTGTGTACATGATGTTACCGATAATCCTGCCGTCTGCCTCAATGACAAAGTCCAGTTCAGGAATAAAGTCGGGATGTTCACGCATAATGTGGACCAGATAGTGCTCTGTACATCCGGGAATGTACTGATTGTAAAAGGCTTCTCTGGTAATGTGTTCCACCAGAGCTCTGTCGGATTCTCTTTCATTTCTTATAGTTATCATCTGACTGTCTCCTTTGAGAAAATTCATTCAAGCACATGTTCCAGTCCCTGAGCCATAATGGTGACCACGTGATCGTCGGCCAGGGAATAATATATGGTCTTTCCGTCGCGGCGGAATTTGACCAGCGCCATCTGTTTCAGAATACGGAGCTGATGAGAAATGGCACTTTGCGTCATGGAAAGTCTGTCTGCGATTTCCTGTACGCACAGTTCACTCTGCAGAAGAGTGTACAGGATGCGTATTCTGGTGGGATCTCCAAAGACCTTAAAAAGTTCGGCCAGAGCATGCAGCGTTTGAGGCTCCATCTGATTGTGTTTTTCAAAATCCATTTCTCATTCCTCCATAATGATCATTAGTTCCTTTTATACAGGATTCTCACAGAGTTGAGTACGCAGAGCATAGCCACACCACTGTCCGCAAAAACGGCAAGCCACATGTTGGCAAAGCCGATGATTCCCAGAATCATGACGAGGGCTTTGACAGTCAGTGCAAAGATTACGTTCTGCTTCGCAATTCTGCCTGTATTTTTTGCGATAGAAACTGCATCCGGAATTGATTCTGCCGCAGTATTCATAAATACCGCGTCAGCGGCTTCGATGGCCGCATCGGCTCCGCTTCCCATGGCAGCCCCTACATCTGCCCCCGCAAGAACCGGCGCATCATTGATACCGTCGCCGACAAACATGACGCTGCCCCTTTCCTGACGAACTTTCGAAAGCATGGTCAGCTTATCCTGCGGCAGAAGCTTTGCATAGACTTCGTCAATGCCGGTCTGTGCAGCTACTGCATCCGCACTTTCCTCTGCATCACCGGTCAGCATAACGGTATGCAGTCCCATGGCTTTCAGCCTGTTTATGGCGGAAATCGCATCAGCCTTCAGCGTATCGGAGATAATCATGTATCCTGCAAATCGATCATCCACTGCAATGTAAACTTCGGCGCCGTAATTATCTTCGGCAAGAGGCGGAACGGAAATGCCGAACCGGTCCATCAGCCTTTTATTTCCGCAAAGAATGCGGTTTTCCCTCATCTGCGCCGAGATACCGCAGCCTGCAATTTCTTCCAGTGAAGACGGTGTCGGGACATCCAGCTTTTTCTTTCTTGCGGCGCTGAGGATGCTGGCAGCTATGGGGTGAGTGGAGTTCTGTTCACTGCCGGCAGCCAGAGACAGCAGTGTTTCTTCAGTGAATCCTTCTGCCGGAACAATTTTCTGCAGACAGAAATTCCCTTCTGTGATAGTCCCTGTTTTATCCATGACGACAGCTTTCAGCCTGCCCAGAGCTTCTATGGAAAGTCCGCCTTTGAACAGGATACCCTTTCTTGAACCGGCGCCGATACCGGAGAAGAAAGCAAGGGGTACGCTGAGTACCAGAGCGCAGGGACAGCTCATAACCAGGAAAGTCAGCGCAGTATAGATCCAGTAGTTCCAGTCGCCGGTGACGAGAGAAGGACCTACGGCAAGAAGCAGGGCGGCGCCGACTACGCAAGGCGTATAGATCCTGGAAAACCGAGTGATGAAACGTTCCATTTTCGGTTTGTTTGCTGCGGCGTTTTCCACTGAATCCAGAATTCTGGATACCATGGATTCTGACAGTGTTTTTTCAACTCTCATTTTCAGCTGTCCTGAAGTATTTACACAGCCAGAGATGATTTCGTCTCCCGGAGAAACACTGACAGGCACAGGCTCTCCCGTAATAGGAGAGGTGTCTATTCTGCTTTCCCCCTCTGTGATGATACCGTCAAGAGGGATTCTGTCACCGGGGCGTATGAGTAGAATATCGCCGACCGCAGCTTTTTCTGCGGCAACCATTTCCGTAGTGTCACCGCTGATCAGATTGACCGTTTCAGGGCGCATGTCAATGGCGTTCATAATCTGGTTTCGGCTCTTTTCCACTGCTTTTTCTTCAAAGTATTCTCCGATGCGGTAAAAGAGCATAACGCCCACAGCTTCCAGATACTCTGAGATGATAAAGGCGCCGATGGTGGCGATACCCATGAGAAAGTTCTCATCGAATATCTGACCTTTTGAAATGTTACGCAGGGCTTCTGCAATAACTTTGCCGCCCAGAATCACATAGGAAAGAGCGGACAGAACGATCACAGCTGACGTACCGGAGCCTGTGTGGTGCAGAACCGCGGCTGCCGCAAACAGGACAGCTCCTGCAATGATATAGATAAGTTCCAGTTTATCTTTTGAGATCTTTTTTTGCTTCAGAGGACCGGAGGTTTCGGTTCTTTCTGTCTCCTTTTTCTGTGCGGCGGGATCTATCACTCGTACCTGAGACTCGATAGAGGAGCAGATCCGCCGGATTTGAGGGAGCAGATCATCGCAGTGATCTGCGGCAACGCGCAGCTGACCGGTTGTATAGGTAATGGTAACCGCTTTTACACCGTTAAGCTTTCCGATCTGTTCTTCCATTTTAGCGGCGCAGTGGGCGCAGCTCAGGTTTTCCAGCAGATAGATTTTTTTCTCCTTTGCAGAAAGGGAGCCGGTTTCAAATGTTTTTTCGTGCTGAAGCTGATCGTCCCACGGATCATGGGTGTGGTCACGATGTTCATGATTGCAGTTACAATGCTCATGATGATGCCGGTGACTGTGATGCGGGTTGTTACAGCTGCAGTGCTCATGATGATGGTTATGATGCTCTTCGTCGTCGCTGTCTCCTCCGCTGTCGTCGTCATCCTGATGAACGCGGTGTTCCTGATGCTCATGACTGCAGCCGCAGTCGCAGTCTTCGTGGTGTTCATAATGCTGTTCATGATCGTGACCGCAATCACAGTGCACGCCTTCTTTGTGATGATCGTGATGAACGTGACCGCAGCCGCAGTGCTCGTCATGATGGTGAAACATTGGTGCGAGTCCGGAGTTTTTAATAACAGATTTCATGATAAACCTCCTGTAATAAAACAAACATATGAATTATTGTTCATGTGTTTATTTAAACATGCATAAGAGAGATTGTCAACGTTTTTTTCTGTATTTACAGTTTTTTATGAGAGCGCCGACAGGAGTGAAGTCGTCTTTCCTGTTCTTTTCAGCGCTTCAACCGATGGTTGTTCTTTTTCGGAGGTGAAGTATGTGAAAAGGAGGTTCTGTCGCTCTGGCACAATAACGGCGGCGCAGATTATCATGTCATTTCCTTGTTCTGCTAAAAATTTTTCAATTTCTCTTCTTCTTATGATAAAATAATGGTCAGAGTGAATACTATTACGGTCAGAGGTGTGACAATGATTCAGGATTTAGGAGAACGGAAATTGTATAATCAGTTTGAAAACAGAGAAGCGGAGGCAGACGCAAAAGTCTTCGCATTTTGTGATAACAGCATACTGGTAAAAAAGACGGAAAAAGGGCTGGAAGTACCTGAGGCCGCGGCATTTCAGGGGAAAAAGCTCCGGTACCTCTTTCGCATTGAAGAGGATGCCTATTATCTGCTTTCAGAAGAAGCCGTTGAAGAGGAGGGAGCACTGCTTAAGAAAGACTTTTTCTGGGAAAGTACCAGAAATCTGCGTAATCTTGCTTTCAAGGAACTGGCATTTGCGGCTTCCACCGCCCATCATCTCTATCAGTGGTATCGTGACAGCCGTTTCTGCGGCCGCTGCGGAAAACCGCTGAAACACGATCATAAAGAGCGCATGATGCGCTGCGATGCCTGTGGAAACACTGTTTATCCGAAGATTGCTCCGGCTGTCATCGTCGGGGTGATCAATGGAGATAAAATTCTGCTTACAAAGTACAACGGCAGGGTATATAAGAAATATGCTTTAATTGCGGGTTTTACGGAAATCGGTGAAACCGCGGAAGAGACTGTTGCCCGTGAGGTTATGGAGGAAGCAGGACTGCGGGTGAAGGATATCACTTATTACAAGAGTCAGCCCTGGGGTACCGACTGCAACCTGCTTCTTGGTTTTTTCTGCAGGCTGGATGGTGATGACACCATTACCATGGATGAGGAAGAACTTTCCACGGCGGAATGGGTGTCCCGGGAAGAGATGGATGTGAGAGATGACGGTATCAGCCTGACCAGGGAGATGATGCGGGTCTTTCAGGAAGGAGAAATTATATGATTTATGATATTGTGATTATCGGAGCGGGACCGGCCGGTCTGTCGGCGGCTGTCTATGGTCAGAGAGCCGGTAAAAAAACACTGCTCATTGATGTCAGAGGATTTGGGGGTCAGATTCTCAATACTCCCGAAGTGGAAAACTATCCGGGCATAAAAAAAGTCTCAGGTTTTGAATTTGCCTCCGGTCTTTACGAACAGGCCAGCGGACAGGGGGCGGAAATTGTCTATGAAAAAGCTGTTGGAATAGAGGCCGGAAACCCTATGGTTGTCAGAACCGAAACGGGAAGCTATGAAGCAAGAGCAGTGATTCTTGCTACCGGAGCAAAGAACCGTCCTCTGGGTATTCCCACCGAAGAAAAGTTTGCGGGTGCCGGAGTATCTTACTGTGCAACCTGTGACGGAGCCTTTTTCAGAGGCAGGACTGTGGCAGTTATCGGCGGCGGAAATACAGCACTGGAGGATGCAGAAGTTTTGTCGGGTCTTGCCGAAAAGGTTTATCTGGTACACAGAAGAGACAGGTTCCGCGGCGAGCAGGCAGGTGTGAAACGGCTTCTCACAAAGGATAATGTGGAGTTTGTCCTTGACAGCGTGCCGGTCGAAATTCTGGGAGAAATGACTGTCAGCGGACTGAAGGTCCGGGACGTGAAGACAGAAGCAGAGAGAATTCTGGACGTGCAGGGCATCTTTGTGGCAATCGGACAGATGCCTGACAATGTGGATTTTGCAGATGTGGCGGAACTGGACGAAACAGGGTATATTGCGGCAGGAGAGGACTGCCTCACAAAAACACCGGGTCTGTTTACGGCAGGTGACTGCAGAACCAAAAAAGTCAGACAGCTGACTACTGCAGCGGCAGACGGCGCCGTTGCCGCTCTGGCTGCGGTGGATTACATCAACGGGCTGTAATTATGCAAGAAAGCGTTGTTTTACAGAAAATTTCAAAACGCAGGACAGGATTTTCCGTGAGTTGAGGGAAAGCCTGTTTATTCCGTTCAGACTTCTGATTAAAAAACAGTTCACGATAGAGGAAAGATATGTTATAATAAGGCCAATAATAGGAATCACTGAGACAGTCTTTTCAGTCTGCCTGCGTTTGTTGATTCTTATTGCATACAATATCTAAAGGAGCATGGAATGGAACCAAAATATAAACGCGTTCTTTTGAAGATCAGCGGGGAAGCCCTTGCCGGCAGCGACAGATTCGGTATCAATGAAGAGATGACCCGAAAAGTCGCAAGGCAGGTAAAGGAGATCCGGGAACTGGGCGTAGAAGTGGCCATTGTAGTCGGCGGCGGTAATTTCTGGAGAGGTAGGACCAGTAAGGATATGGACAGGGCGACAGCCGATTATATGGGTATGCTGGCTACAGTGATGAATTCCCTTGCGCTGCAGGACGCACTTCTGGCTGAAGGAGTCAAGACAAAAGTACAGACAGCCATAGAAATGCGGGAGATAGCCGAACCGTACGCGAGAAGAAAAGCCATCAGCCAGCTTGAACACAAGGATGTGGTTATCTTTGGAGCGGGGACAGGCAATCCGTTCTTTTCCACAGACACGGCAGCAGCGCTGCGAGCTGTGGAAATCGATGCAGATGTGATTCTGCTTGCCAAAAATGTCGATGCGGTGTATTCTGACGATCCCTCCGTCAATCCGCAGGCAGTCAGATACGATGAGCTGACTCACATGGAGGTTCTGGAAAAAGATCTCAAGGTTATGGACTTGACAGCAGCAACTCTGTGCAGAGACAATCATGTGGCGATTCATGTGTTTGGCATTTCAGAAGAGGGGAACATTCTGAAAGCTGTATATGGAGAAAAAATCGGTACGATAATCAGATAGGAGGAAGAATATGAGTCATTCACGTAAGAGTTTAGAGGAGAGAATTGCAAGGAGCATTGAGCTTTTAAAAGAAGATCTGAATACGGTCAGAGCGGGCAGAGCAAATCCTGCTTTGCTTGACAAGGTGTCTGTAGATTATTACGGAACACCGACTCCGCTGAAAAACCTTTCCAATATTTCAGTGCCTGATCCGAGAACACTGCTGATCACACCTTTCGATCCAAAATCCGTAGGAGAAATTGAAAAGGCCATCAATGCAGCCAATATCGGT
>CASEOD010000077.1 GCA_949289445.1 uncultured Eubacteriales bacterium | reverse complement strand
TGATGCATTGACAGGTCTTGAAAACAGAGTGCAGATGATGAGACATATGGGTGTTTTAATAGAGAAAAACAGGGTGTTTTCCATTATGTTCCTCGATCTGGACGGATTTAAGTTTATAAATGATCGATACGGTCATGATGTGGGAGACAGGTATCTTATACACTTTGGCAAAGTGTATTCTGAGGAGTTGAAAGAAAAAGGGAAGCTCTACAGGTACGGCGGTGACGAATTTGTCGCTATATATTATGGAATTTTGACTGAAGAAACAGCAGCCTCAATAGCAAGATGCGAGAAATGGGATGTGGGCGCTCCCTGCGAATTCAATCAGGTCAGCTTTGGTTTCGTTGTCTGTAAACCGCCGTATACCGACAAAGATCCTCGTGTAATATTAAAGCGCGCCGACAGTATCATGTATAAGAATAAGTTAAACAGAAAAAAGGAAAATTTGTCTTAGTGGAAAGGACAGCACCTGTTGAAAATTATATTCTGCCAGGTTTCAAAAGGTGACCGTCTGTGGTATACTAATATATTATGAATGATAGACAAATTACTTTGGAAAAGAGGGTTTTGAAAACCATCGAGGAACATGACTTAATCCGGCCGGGACAGCACATTGTACTGGGACTTTCAGGAGGCCCTGATTCGGTGTGCCTTTTTCATGTGCTGCTGAAACTGGGGGAAGAACGGAACTGGACTGTTCATGCCGTTCATGTCAATCATATGCTGAGACCGGGAGCGGCTGAAAAGGATCAGAACTATACCCGGGAGCTTTGCAGACGGAACGGTGTCAGTTGCAGAACCTTTGTATTTGACTGTGGGGCTGTGGCTAAGGCGGAAAAACTGACTTCAGAAGAAGCAGGCAGAAGGGTCAGATATCAGGCTTTCGCCGATGTGGCGGCTGAACTCCGGAAACAGGGCGTTGCGGCAGAAGATATCTGCATCGCTGTCGCACATAATGCGGACGATCAGGCGGAAACCATTCTGTTCAGACTGCTGCGCGGAGCCGGCCTTGATGGGCTTTCGGGTATGCGCTATCTGCGTTCTGATGAAGAAGGCAACCGCATCGTCAGACCGCTTCTGGATGTGTACAAGGAACAGATACTGGAGTACTGCCGGACACGATGTCTGTCACCGTGCCTGGATCATACCAATGATGAGCCGATCTATACCAGAAACAGATTACGGCTTTCGCTGATTCCCCAGCTGGAGAAGGAATATAACCCGGCGATCAGGGATACACTGATAAGAATGGGAAAAAGCGCCGCCCAGGACAGCGACTGTCTGAGAAAACAGGCGGAAGAAGCTTTTCGCAGCATGGTGCTTTCACAGGATGAAACCGGTGTGGTACTGCAGGGAGAGGTGCTTCGCAGCTGTCACAAGGCCGTCAGAACGAGAGTTCTGATCAGAGCTTTCGCAGATCTCGGTCTTTCTTCGGATTTGACCTTCGTTCACCTGGAGAACTGTGAGACTGTTATTTTTCATCAGGGGGCATCAGCCGCCTGTGATTTGCCCAAAGGCTTTTATCTGGAAAGGATCTATGGCGATGTAAAAGCGGGTAAACGGGAACCTCTGACAGAATTCCGGAAACAGCTGAGGCTTCCTTCGCTGAAAGTCGGTGTATTTGAGATCGATGAATACCGTCGGAAGAAAGATTCATGTATGGAGAGACATTCCGAAGACTGCTGCGTTTTTGACTATGAGGCCATGGAGCGGCGCTTCGGAGAGGGTTTTGAAAACCACATCGCGGCAGGATACAGAAGGTCGGGGGATGTGATTGCCATAGACAGCGGACATTTCAAAAAGATTCAGGATCTGTTCGTGGATCAGAAAATCCCGAAAGAACAGCGGGATCTGATTCCCATGGTAAAAATCGGAAGAGAGGTTCTCCGTGTGATTCCATGGAATTGCAGAGGAAGATACTCTGCTGAATATAAAGTGGGAAAGACCACAAAAAAGGTGATTTGTATTGAAATAATTTGTGAAATATGATAAAATTATAAAGCTGTTTTGTTAAGAAAGAACAAATTTCTTTAAGAATTGACAATAAAACACAGACAGGGGAGGAGAATAACCGAATTGAAAAAGTTTGCAAAGAATCTCAGTATTTATTTAGTGATTTTTGCGCTGGTTCTGGCGGCGGCTTTTGCCTATAAAGGCGGCGGCAATGCGGAATACAAGCAGGTTAAGTTTTCAACCTTGGTCAGCTATCTGGAGAAAGAGCAGGTCAGTGAGATCAAGATTGAGGACAGCAAGATTACAGCCAAGCTGGGGACAGACAAGTATGTTTATACTTATGCGGCAAACATCACTGACATCGACTGGCTGACCAGCGATTATATCATTCCGCAGGTGGAGGAGAAGAAACTGGATTATGAGGGCGGACCGAAACCGTCATCAGGTTCTGCCATTCTCAATCTGCTGCCGACCATCATCATGGTGGTGGCACTGGGCTTTCTGTTTTACCTGATGATGAATCAGGGCGGAAACGGCAAGGCTTTTTCCTTTGGAAAGAGTAAGGCAAGGCTTTACAAGGGTGAGGGTAAACGGATTACCTTTGCCGATGTGGCAGGCCTGGACGAGGAAAAGGAAGAACTGGAAGAAGTTGTGGACTTCCTCAAAGATCCGCGAAAGTATAACGATGTTGGCGCCAGAATTCCAAAGGGCATTCTGCTGGTAGGACCTCCGGGAACAGGTAAGACATATGTTTCCAAGGCAACTGCCGGTGAGGCGGGAGTGCCGTTCTTTACCATCAGTGGTTCAGACTTTGTGGAGATGTTTGTCGGCGTGGGTGCGTCAAGAGTCAGAGACCTCTTTGACCAGGCCAAGAAAAACGCGCCTTGTATCGTGTTTATCGACGAAATCGATGCAGTTGGACGTAAGAGAGGCGCAGGCCTTGGCGGCGGCAACGATGAAAGAGAACAGACGCTGAATCAGCTGCTGGTTGAGATGGACGGTTTCGGAGAAAACTCCGGAATCATCATACTTGCAGCGACCAACAGACCTGATGTTCTTGATCCGGCTCTGCTCAGACCGGGCAGATTTGACAGACAGGTTGTCATCGGCGTTCCGGATATTAAAGGAAGAGAAGAGATCATCAAGATTCACTCTAGGAATAAACCTCTGTCAGAAGAGGTTTCACCGAAAATTCTTGCCAGAAGAACGCCGGGATTTACCCCTGCCGATCTGGAGAATCTGCTGAATGAAGCGGCTCTGATTACGGCAAGACGAAACGGACGCAAGATAAGAATGGCGGAAATTGAGGAAGCCGCAACCAAGGTAATGGCCGGACCTGCCAAAAAGAGCAGAGTGATCAGTCCGGAAGAACGAAAACTGACCGCTTATCATGAAGCCGGCCATGCAGTTGTGATGAGAAGTCTGCCGGATTCTGATCCTGTACATCAGATCACCATTATTCCGAGGGGAGGCGCAGGCGGTTTCACTATGGCGCTTCCGGAAAAGGATAAGGCATACGAAACCAAGAAAGGTATGCTGAATTCAATCAAGCATCTTCTGGGCGGCCGTGTGGCTGAACAGCTGACGCTGGATGATATCAGCACGGGAGCCAGCAATGATATCATGCGGGCAACCGAAATTGCAAGAGGCATGGTAACCAAGTATGGTTTCAGCGATAAGATTGGTCCTGTCAACTACAGCGATTCCGATGAAGTCTTCCTGGGCAAGGATTTCTCAACCAGAAAGAACTTCTCTGAGGGTGTAGCTGCGGAAATCGACCACGAGGTTAAAGCGATTATTGAAGAAGCATATAATGAAACAGTAAAGATTCTCACCGAGAACATGGATAAACTGGAACGTGTTGCACAGGCGCTGCTTGAGGTAGAGACCCTGGACGGAGAACAGTTCGAGGCTCTCTATACAGGCGAGGTTGACGCGCAGCAGCTTGCTGAGCAGGTGAGAGAAAAAGATGCGGAAATCCAGAAAATCAATGAAGCTGAAGCGGCAGAATATGAACGTCTTCGCAAAGAGGAAGAAGAAAAGCTTGCTGCTGAGCTCGCAAAATATGATACTGATTATCTTGGAGAAGAACAGACGGCAGAGGGAGAAAACACCTCGCCGGCCGTATCGTCTGATTCCGAAGGCGAGAAGGACACTGAAAGCGGAGATGGGGAAGAAGCTGATAGTGCAAATGAACGCAAGGAAGAAGAATAGAGGTAATATATGAAAATCACTGTAAATGATTGTTTGAGTTTAGAGGCATTCAGCCCGAGTATTCTGGCGGCAGGTAAAAGAAATATCGGAAACAGAGTCCGGTCTGTATCTGTGATGGATGCACTGACTCTGGAAGATGCTGTCAAACACAACGGGGTGAGAGAGCAGATTGTACTGACATCATTTTACGGAATGCACGGCAGGGAAAAACTGCAGTGCGAAGTTGTTAAGGCTCTGGCAAAGGAAGGAGTCAGTGCACTTGTCATCTTTCATGTGGAAAGAGGGCTAACAAGTACCGACAGCGAAGTGATTGAAACCGCTGAAGCTGTAGGGCTTCCGCTGATTGTAATTCCCAAAAACAACAAGGCGGAGTATTCCGATGCCATTGAGCAGATCATGGATAAGCTCCTTTACGGAGATAATTTTAAAAACAGTCTGATTAACAATACAATTTATCATCTGCTGAATTTTGAAAAGCACAAGACCTTTCAGGCGGCTCTGAGAGAAGCCGCCGTCAGCAATGATTTTCAGGTTGTCCTGCTGTCTAAGGACTTCAACCCGATTCTGTCTATTGAAACCAGACAGAGAACCACCATTGCAGATGCTATTCGTATGGGCAAGGAACGGGATGTAGAGAAGGCGGGAATCTATACCTTTATTGATGTAAACGGCGTACTGACTTACTGGGGACCGATCACCATCAATAAAGAAAAATATTTCCTCTTTATTGTGGATAATGAGGACAATTATTCCGCAGGAGAAATCACCAAGCTGGCTGAAATTATCGAGCTGGCTATGGGAATGTGGAAATATACGCCTGAACGTGATGTGCGGGCTGAACTGATCAAGGCGCTGATTCGAGGCAACAAGTCTCTTGCCTATTCGCTGAAGGATGAAATGGATATTAAAGCCGAAAATATTATCAGCGTATTCTATGCCAAAGGAATCGAGAACAATCAGGGAAACTCTGTGATCAGTGACTTTGAAAAGAATGAAGGAATTGAAGTTCTGCGCATTACCGAAGGGGAAGAAACCTACGGTATGATCCTGAAAAGTGATGAAAAACGGGAAGACGAAGAGATTTCGGAAAAAGCCAGCTGTCTGCGGCTCTTTGATAAGCTGAAAGAGGGCAGTAAAACGGTAAGAATCTTTCATGCAACAGGTCTTGACGGTATTGAAGGCGCGGGCGATGCTTTTCGTCTCATCAGCGAAACCTGGACTTTTGTGGAAAGTGTATTCCCCTACAAAAGAGTGTTTACCAAATATGAACTTGCTTTGGTTTCCAACTGCATCAATCTGCAGGTACAGGGCGGCTATCTGAAAAAGAATTATATGGATCTGCTGGATCCTTTTAAAAAGGAAATGGGTGAAAACAAAGCCAAACAGCTTCTGGAGACTCTGGAAACATTTGTGCTGGATGCAGGCATGAACAGTGGAAAGACTTCCGAGTTTATGGGAATTCACACCAATACCGTACAGTACAGGCTGAAGCGGATCAACGAGGTACTGGGTGCGGAAATCACCGGAAACCGTGTTATTCCGGGATTGACTATGGCCCTGGCTCTGAAACGGCTTGACAGAGTCGTAAAGTAAAAGAGAATCAAAGATAAACTAAGGAGAAAAACAATGCTTTTAGCTTTTGACGTTGGTAACAGTAACATCGTACTTGGCGTATTTAAAGACGGAGAGTTAATTACCAACTGGAGAATCAAGACCGATACAAACAAGAGCGCTGATGAATATGGCATGATTGTGAATCAGCTCTTTCAGTATGAGGGACTGGATACATCCGATGTGAAGGATGTGATTATTTCCACCGTTGTGCCGTCAGTACTCTATACTCTGCAGCACCTGTCTATGAAGTACTTTAACAAGCGGGCCATTACTGTGGAATCCGGCGTAAAGACAGGATTGATCGTAAAGTATGACAACCCGAAGCAGGTTGGCGCTGACCGTATTGTAAATGCCGTGGCGGCAGTACATAAGTATGGAGGCCCGCTGATTATCATCGATTTTGGGACAGCCACCACCTTCTGTGCCGTTACGGAGAAAGCCGAATATCTGGGCGGTACCATAGCGCCGGGACTGAAGATTTCCTCTGAGGCTCTTTTTGAAAAGACTTCCAAACTTCCGAAGGTTGAACTGGAGGAACCGGGACAGACCATCTGCAAGAATACCATTCAGAGTATGCAGTCCGGTCTGGTTTACGGTCACATGGGCATGGTGGACTACATTGTAAAGATGATGAAACGAGAGCTGGAGGCCATCACAGAGTCGGGAAATCCGGTTACCGTAGTGGCTACCGGAGGACTGTCAACCCTTATTGACGGAGGGGTGGACTGTATAGATTATGTAGATAAGATGCTGACACTGGAGGGACTGGAACTGATCTATCAAAAAAACAAGAAACAGCATAAACCGTGTAAAGGAATCAAATAAAATGAACAATCATCTGAAAATAGGAAATCTGGAATTGGAGAATCCTTTTTTTCTGGCTCCTTTAGCAGGCATTACAGACGCTCCTACTCGCAGAATCTGCCGCGAGATGGGAGCGGCTTTAGTATATTCGGAAATGGTCAGTGGTAAGGGGCTGTATTATGGAGCGTCCAAAACAAAAGAACTGCTTTACGTTGATCCGGAAGAAAAACCGGTAGCGTTTCAAGTCTTTGGCAGTGAACCGGAAATACTGGCTTTTACGGCAAGAGAACTGGAACCCTACGAAAATGCCATTCTGGACATTAACATGGGATGTCCCGTTCCGAAGATTGTAAAGAACGGAGAAGGTTCAGCCCTTTTGAAACGGGTGGATCTGATTTATGATCTGATATCCGCCATGACGGCCAATACTTCCAAGCCTGTCACTGCGAAGATAAGAATCGGTTTTGACCATACCTGCATCAATGCGGTTGAAACAGCAAAGGCTATTGAAGCGGCAGGGGCGGCTGCAGTTGCAGTACATGGACGCACCAGGGAACAGTATTACAGCGGGAAGGCCGACTGGAGTCAGATAAGAGCCGTCAAGGAAGCAGTGTCTATTCCCGTCATCGGAAACGGCGATGTGACCGATGGAGAGTCAGCGATGAGAATGATGCATGAAACAGGCTGTGATTTTGTCATGGTAGGCCGGGGTGCCCTGGGTAATCCGTGGATTTTCCGAGAACTTATTGCTGCCTGGAAGGGCGAAGAAGCGCCGGAAAAGCCTGATCTGGCAGAAAAAAAGCGGATTATGCTGCGGCATTTTTCTGATATGACAGAACTGAAAGGCGAATACTGTGCCGTGCGGGAGATGCGTAAGCATGTCGGCTGGTATCTGAAAGGTATCCGTGGAAGTGCAGCACTAAGAGGAAAGATCAATGGCATCAATGATGCTGAAGCTTTGATCCGTGCCATCGGGGAACTGTAGATTACAGCCGGCTGCGCAGAGCGAAAAAGCAGTTTCGGCGGATTTCTCAGAAGCCTGACGGAGTCCTGCCTGTCTGTTTATTATTGAATACGTCAAGTCAAAGAGAATTAAAATGTGAAACACCGCTTGCTGACAGGCTTATGGCCTGCACAGAGGCGGTATTATATTGCAGGAATCTCTTTACTTTCTTATCTTTTAATGTTAAAATATTTTTAATATTCTAAATAAATCATGAGGTGACATGCTATGATTGACTATGAAAAATATCTCAATGATTTTGAGATCTCCTCTGCAGATGTGCTGAGCAATAAGGAAAACAGTGTCATCCTTCTGATAAATCGTCAAGGGGATGATAAAACCTGTATTCTGAGGATTTATCGGAAGACAGTTCCCGCCTATCGTGCGCTTATGGGGTGTGACTGTGAAAATTTTCCAACAGTGTATTGCTGTGAAACCCGGGATGATCTGTTTTTTGTTCAGGAGGAATACGTTCGGGGAAAATCGGTGGAGACTTTGCTTCGAAAGGAGCGATGTGTCTCTGAAAAACAGGCAGAAGAAATAGTCTTGGGTGTATGCAAAGCACTGAGCATTCTTCACGGCAAAGGATATATTCATAGGGATATCAAGCCGGAACATATACTTTTTACAGACGAAAAACGTGTCGTGCTGATTGATCTGGATGCTTCTATGAGAATCTGTCCTCAGAAGGGGAGTGATACTCAGCTTCTGGGAACAACAGGATATGCAGCGCCGGAGCAGTTCGGGTTCTCTCGTTCCGACGGCAGGACAGATATTTATGCGATAGGTATTTTACTCAACGAGCTGCTGACCGGACTCCATCCTTCGGTGAAGATCTATCAGCAAGAACCTATGCGTCACATTATTGAGAAGAGTACCAGACTGAATCCGGAGGACCGTTTTCAAGATGTGGAAAGTCTGGAAAAAGAATTCTTGATGACTGTGGAAATTGGTACAGAAACAGGTACCGGTTCCAAATCACCAGTGAAAGGAAAGCGTAAAATTGTCGGAGGAATTTGCGTGACTCTGATCTTTGCATTGGTTATCGCTTTCTCTCTGCTGAGACAGGATAACGGCGATGGCATGCAGGATGGGCAGGATAACAATACTGCGCTTTTGTCAGAAGAAGAGAATGCTTTACAGACTCATGACGGGCCGGCAATGGTTGAGGGAACGGATTATTTTCAGCTTTATAAAAACGGGGTTGAAACAGTACACTATAACTACAGACAGGGAAGCCAGGCTGCGGAACTTTACACGGAAAACGGAATAAAGATAGATCGGTCTTATGATGTTCGTGTTGAAGGTTTTGAGGCAAACATATACTGGGATGAAAAATGGGGTAGCTGGGGGCTTGAGTGCTATCTTTCCATGCCGGGAGATACTGGTTATTTTGTCGCCGAAAAAGACGGAAAGCAATATGCCATCCAGTGCCTGATTTTCGGTGAGGTGGTAAGTGTTTACACAAACCTTCCGGATATGGATAATCTGCTGGATGGTTATGTGAAAGCTGAAAATGACGGACGCAACCTGTCCGTAGGTGAAATCAGTATGGACTATACAAAGGGAAAACCTTTAACTTTTTATCTGGTAGCGGCCCCGGGATTCTCACTGGATGATGTAAAGTGCAGTAGTGCTGATATATCTGTTACTCCATGTAAGGATGTACCTGATTATCCGTATCTGGTTTCTAAAGTGACGGCGACATTTGATGAGGGGGGACAACAGCAATTCTCAATCAGAATGCCGGAGAATCTGTATATTTTTCATCTGACAGAGAAGTAAGAAGAGAATATGAACAATAAAATTACGCCTTTTGAGTGGCAGAAGGCTCTGCAGATTTTGAAAGGCGTTTGTGGCAGATAAGTTTTTTGCAGATTTTAGCAGGCAGCATAAGGCAGCCTGCTTTTTCTGTGGTAGACTGAAAAATGAAAATGCTGCATTTGGAATATCGGCGTTGCCGGGATGCAGTACAGAGAAATTGCAGGCACACAAAGAAAACTCTGAACTGAAGTTCAAAGCAGAACTGATTCTGTAAACAGGATGTGTATCACATTTTTTGTTTTTTCTTTGCTTCACATTCGATCATAAATACAAGTTCATGGGGTGGCAGCCCCAGCGCATTTGCGATACGCCATAAGGTTTCAAAGTTTGCCTGCTTTTCTCCTGTTTCAATCATGGATAAATGGCTTCTTGCCATGCCTGCAAGTCCGCTGAACACCTCTTGAGAAAGGCTTCTGTTTTTTCTCTCTCTGCGGATGACAGGGCCGATTGCATCTCTGTCGTATTCTATCATCGTAGACAGTCCTCCATGATGATAGTGTACCTGTTTTTTGTGCCAATAATGTCTGCGATAATAGACAAAAAATATTTTATATGGTATATTAGAAACAGTCAAATGAAATTCTGACTGTCAGAAGTTTTCTGAGTAAGAACAGAAAGAAAATGACGGAGATTTGCAAGTGATTCATGCGATTAGTGGAGAAAGGAAGTGTTTTTATGAAAAAGGCAGTCAGTATACTGCTGAGCATTTTGATGATGTTGACGGTGATGCCGGCTATGGCCTGGGCAGGAGAGGGGGAAAGTGAGGGAATCAGTACTCAGAACGGATGTCTTATGATGAGTGATGTGGAGATCACCGATAATAATTTTCAGGCGGAGAAAGGGAAGCTTCATAATTTTACAGAGATTAAAGACGGTGCA
>CASEOD010000076.1 GCA_949289445.1 uncultured Eubacteriales bacterium | reverse complement strand
GCTCATCTTTGTTACAGACCCAAACAGGCAGCAAAGCATTTTTTCTAAAGGAAAGTTCTCATTCAGAAGCTGTTGTAAATGTGAAGAAAAACCGGAACAAACATCCAGGTCATTAAATGAAGTCCGATACATACCATGGCTCTTATGAATCTCTGTTGACAGATCCAGGCAACGGCCACACCCTCCCGGAGCTATTAACAGCTGATCAACAGGAAAGGTTTGCAGCATAGAAAAAACAGCAGCAATATCCGGAGCCATAACAGGCATAATTTCCCCGCCTGTTGGTGACATTTCCTCACTGCTCCCATTATCGGAGATAGTGGGATATGATAAAAGCTCTTTCAGGATACTATCTCTTTCTTCTCTTGGCTTCTTCCTTCGCTTTACCATGGGACCACGCTGCAGAATTCTAACAGGTTTACCTTTCGGATTGTCCGCTTTTCTGAGCACTTCTTCTAAATCCATCCCCGAAATCACTTCCAGACAGGAAACATAAAAAACTATTCCTCTGATATCCTCGGCTGCAGCTGCCATCTCCAGCATAGCTTTGATTTTCTCGCTATTGCCCAAGACATAGTCATTTTCAGTCATCATACAAGGATAAAATCTTTTCAGTGCGCCTTTACGCTGCGCTTCCAGATACAAACTTCGCAGACATATGAGAGAACCGGCTGCTACTAAAGCTATGCCTTCTGTTTCAAGAATTGGTGCAGCCACACTTTCTTCCAAGCCTGAGAGATCCAGACTCTGTATGGCACAAGTCATTTCTTCACCTCCGACTTTAAATGAATTCGCTTTCGAAAAAGTTCCAATTCTTCTTTTTTTACTGGTTGGGGCAAGAAGTGCTCCCCATTTTCAATTCTTTCGGCCAAATGAACAAACTGTGCAAAAGCTTTGCTATCTGGCTGAGTTTCTGCTAAAGTTTTTCTGCAAAAGTCTGCGATCTTCAATTCCTTACTTTCTTCAATAACTCCTACAACCGGACATTTCACCAGCTCTGAAAACTCGTTCAGTATAGTCGCATCCCATAAGCCGCTATAGTGATTGTGGATCAGGCCACCCAATGCCGCACCATTAATTTGAAAAGTTTTTATGCCTTCAAGAATATTATTTGCTGCATACAATGCCATAAAATTTGCGGATGTCACAACATATACCGTGTCAACTAGCCTCTTTCGCATGGGCGCAGAAAAACCTCCACACACTACATCTCCCAGAACGTCATACACAATATAGTCCCAGGATTCCTCCAATATTCCCAATTCAGCAAGATGTTCCATAGTAATAGTGATACCCAGACCTGCACATCCCTGCCCTGCCGAAGGCCCCCCACTTTCTACACAAGAGATATCAAAGCAGCCGGAAAAAAGAATATCTTCTCTGCGTACTGTACTCTTTTGCTGTAGAACTTCCAGCACTGAAGGAATATTATCTCCGATTAATAATCTGGAAGAGTCCATTTTAGGATCGCATCCAATATGTAATACTCTATTTCCTTTCTTTGCCATAAGAGCAGAAAAGTTTGCAGCAATGGTTGACTTTCCGATACCACCTTTTCCATAAAAAGCAATTCTTCTCATCTACATTCACCCCATTTCTTCTTCATGTCTACCTGATATACAGACCATTCGGTTCAGACACTGTTCATAAACTAAATGTACGTCAATTTGATACAACTCTTTCATGGCCTCTTCTGTCACAAGTTCTTCGGTCTTTCCTGAGATCAAAGTACCGTCTCTGTTAAGAATCCCTACGTTTCCGTCCAGCAGCAGCACATGATCCGGCATGTGACTTGTAATGATTACGCCAAATCCTTTATTGGTTAGTTTTTTTATCTGTTTAAGCATTCGCAGCTGATTTCCGTAATCCAGATGGTTTGCAGGTTCATCCAGCATAATCAGTTCCGGCTCCTGCACTACTGCTCTGGCGATAGAAACCATTTGCCGTTCTCCTCCACTAAGTTCCGTGTATGGTTTTTCTGCCAGATGAAGAATATCAAACTCCTGAAGCACCTCATGCACAAGCCTGTATTCTTTGCTTCCCGGCTGCTGAAAAGTGCCCAGATAGGGTGCTCTTCCCATAACCACATAATCCCTGACAAGATAACCATATACAGGATCATGATTCTGCGGCACGTAACCGATTATCTTTGCCACCTCCCGAAATGAAAGACTACTAATTGGTTTTCCGTTAAGCATTATCCTTCCATCCGCAGGTGTTCTCAAATTGGCAATACAGCTCAGCAGTGTAGATTTTCCCGCACCGTTAGCTCCCAAAATGGAAAATACCTGGCCCTTATCCACACACAAGTTTACATGTTCAAATAATGTTTTCTGACTGGGATATGCGAATTTTAAGTTTTCAATTTCTAGTATCATGACAGTTTCATCCTCTGTTTCAACAGCAAATAGAAATAAAATGGTGCACCAACAAAACCGGTTAAAATGCTGAGTGGGAGTTCTGCATTTGTAATTACTCTTGCCATAGTATCAATCAAGAGCAAAAAAATTGCACCCATTACGATGGAAAAAGGAATTACTTTCCGATTATCCGGTCCAATCATCATGCGACACAGATGCGGTATTACAAGTCCGATCCATCCGATAGTCCCGCTTATACACACAGCACTTGCAGTAAGAATGGTGGCACACACGACTACTATACCTCTGATTCTTCTGATGTCCATACCAAGTGTTCTTGCCTCTCCTTCTCCCAGAGAAAGAATATTAATTCTCCACCTTATTGTTATCAGTATGATACCGGCCAGCAAAATCGGCGGACCGATATAGGCAACATCGTTCCAGGTTGCTTTTGTCAGACTGCCCAATTGCCAATGCGTAATTTCTGCAAGCTCGGTATCCGGATCTGCAACATATTTCAAAAGCCCCATTATCGAATCCAATAATCCCGTAACGATAATACCCGAAAGCACAAGCATCATCATGGAATGATTCTTCATAATCTTTGGTATTGATGTCGCTAGAACAACCGCAATCATTCCACCTGCAAATGCGACTATCTGAACTGTCACACCTCCGGCATTGCACAGGATTCCCACAGAAGCACCTACACAGGCTCCCGTTGATACGCCTAACATATCCGGGGCAACAAGAGGATTCTTAAATACCCCCTGATAGACAGCGCCGGAAAGGGCCAGTGCCCCGCCTACCAGTACAGCTGTTATGATTCTTGGAAGGCGGAGTGACATCACAACGGAATAGGCTTGCGGTTCCCAAGTCTGAGAAAAATCAAAAACATTAGATAAAACCACTTTCACAACATCAAGAGTGGGGATATGATATCTCCCCACTCCGCTTCCAACTATGATTAAGAGCATTAGTCCCAGAATCGCCACGATCATTACGATTGTAAAATTTTGAAAAATTTTTCTTTTGTCTTTCATCCTTGAGACTCCACGCACTTATTTGCTACTCTTATTTTCATCTTCCTTCATAATCTGTTTCAGATCGGCATCAGTCAAATCAGTATCAAAATACTTTTCAAAAAAGTTCGAAACTTCCTGCTCAATATTGATATCATCGAAAATATCAGGCTGTATCAACTGTGCCAGCCACATCATCATCAGAGGCGTTTCTACACCCGGTGCATCCCATCGATAAATACCCATCGGTACTTTATAGACTCTCTTTTCCTTTACAGCCTTAACTGTACTCCAGTCCTGACCTTTAATCCTGTTTTCATAAAGGTCTTCCGGAACAAATGAATCAAAATTGCTAAGCAAAATGATATCCGGATCAATCTTCAGAATTTCTTCCATCGTGATATCACTTGCATCAGCAGCAACATTATCTGCTCCTGCCATCTCCAATGCTGTTTTAACAAAATTATCGTTGCCCTGCAGTTTCAGTTCACTGTCTCTCAAATACAACACCTTTGGTTTATCTGCCTGTTCTACTTTTTCTTTATATGAACTGATTTTTTCATAAGTATCTGCGTAAAGATCAATGAATAACTGTGCTCTATCTTCTTTTCCCAGCATTTGTCCTATGGCTCTAATACTGTCCTGCAACTGTTCTACTGTCTCATTTTTCACTATAATCGGCGCAATGCCAACTTCTTTCAGCTTTTCTGCTTCCTCAGTCTGGTAATTCCAAATGACACAAGCCTGCACACCATCTTCCACCAGCTGCTCGATATTGATGGAAAAATCGCTGCCAATACTGGAAGTGTCCAGTTTTCCATAGTTTTCATCTAAAGATTCCAGAAACTGTCCTGTATAGGCTGTCATTGCTCCCGGATTAATTGATACCATGCGCTCTGAGGTTCCGTCTATAGCATATATCACCGAAGACCATGGAAGCGGGGTCACCGCAATTTTCTGCAAATCAGACGGAACCGTCACCGCATTTCCTTCTGCATCTGTCACCACTTTTACATCTTCGGATTCTTCCTGGCCGCTATTATTGCTGTTGCATCCTGCCAGACAAGACATGCAAAGGATAAAAATCATCAGAATTGCTATCACTTTTTTTGATAAATTAATACTCATCTGTTTTCCTCTTCTTTCTTTTCATATCGGCCAAAAGAAAAACTCTCTATGCCCATTGCATAAAGAGTTAAAACCGGCATCAGCCGGTATCAACCTTATTTAATGGCCCGTTAAATAAAGTGTTCTGTACAAGATGTTCAAGTATCCTGGCTTGACTTCTCTGTCTCAGCAAACTTCCCAAAGCACAGCTTCAGTGTTCTTCTGCCTGACTCCGTCCTACAGTGGCGGCACCGCATCGGCATTTGACCGATTTCCATAAAACATCCTGCTATTCAGTTCTTATTCATTCTAGCATAGCCCTTTACCTCTTTCAAGACTCTTCTCCTTTAAAAAATCTCATTGCCAGTTATCATTTTTTTTGATAGTATTGTTTCGGGAGGACAAGTAACATGACACTACAGCAAATGAAATATATTATTGCAATTGCAAATTATCGCTCTTTTTCAGAGGCAGCAAAAAATCTTTTTGTTTCTCAATCCACCTTATCTACTGCAGTAAAAGAAACAGAAAAAAATCTGGGCATCACCATATTTCAAAGAAATAATCGAGGCGGTAGTCTCACCTGTGACGGCGAAGATTTAATCCGCTATATCCGTGATCTAGTAGGTCAAGCAGATTATCTTGAACAGAAATACCGTTCTCGTAAGTCTGTTCCGACTCGTTTTTCTGTTTCCAGCCAGCATCTTCCCTTTGCAACCAGAGCCTTTGTCAGCTTTTTACAGCAGATAGACATCCCTTCTTTTGACATCGCCATGAGAGAATGCGATACCTATTCTGTGATTCGTAATGTGTCCGATTCCCGAAGTGAACTTGGAGTGCTGACCATTTTAGAAACTTATATACAGCCGTTTGAACGAATTTTTGCCACCTACAATTTAACCTTTGTTCCCATTGCATCCATGCGCAACTATGTATTTTTCCGCAGTTCTCATCCACTTGCGGGTAAGAAGGAAGTCTCTCTCCATGATCTGGCAGCATATCCTTTTGTCACCTATGATCAGTCTCCAGAGAGTTCTCATTATACAGAGGAGTCCCTTTTTTATGAATCGCTGAATCAAAATGTTCATGTCTGTGATCGCAGCACAAAAATTGCCATGATTCGCGGAAGCGATGCTTTCAGCATCGGTCCTGACTTAACCAACAGCAATGCTGATAAATTTCACAGTAATCTGGGAGAAATCATGGCAAAACCACTCAATGCACAGTTGGACAAAATCATTGCCGGTTATCTGGTACAAAGAGAACACCATTTAAGTGACTATGGAAAGATCTATCTAAAGAATCTGGAAAAAGATATTCATACAATTATCAATTTCGTTTAGATCAGTCAGTGTATTATGAAACTTTCTCAGCTTTGTCATGATATAATCATAGTTGTTTTTTCTATGAGGTACTTTACACTGACTGCAGTCTTTTATTCCGTTATCAAGATACGCATAATTTCCGCCGCAGTCTTTTCCCATAGGATACAGTGGGCAGTAACAGAACAGACAGTTAAACCCCTCTTTATCGGTGTCACTGTGGCACGGAAAATATTCGCATTTTTTATGAGAAAAATATTTAAAGGTTTCGTCTGCACTAAAATCGTCGGACTGCTCAGACTGATACAGACAATAGCACTCGTAGTTTTCACCCATATAGACCCATACATTTTCACCCATTTCAATATGTTCATCAAATAACATGTCCGGAATAAAAAGCTTGATGGATGTGCGCCTGCGCCCCTTCAAAATAATACCTTCCTTTACAGGGTCAGCTTCAAAGCGTTCAATTTCATCTCTCAAGTTGCTGATGCCTGTCTCTTTTGAAAAATTATCTGCAAACTCACCGATATCAGCATACACCACATTATCCGGATTCTTAAACCAGTTCAGATTCATCATTGTATTACCTTCCCTTCTTCAACAAAAAAAGACTGCAAAAATGCAGTCCGTATTTACTGTCTTGTGCTTTTTCTTCTCGGTTCACCGCCGCAAAAAGCGATTCTGTGCAGGTCTTCTGGCTCACAGATCAATGCTCCCATTCGCCTTCCCGATTGCTCAGTGGCCGGCTTCTGCCTAAATGTTCACTCCCTGAATACAGTGACGGTAACCGCGCAGGACTCTCACCTGCTTCCCTCTTAGCCTGTCTGACCAAAAGTATCGATGCAGACAGGAACACAAAACTCTTATATTTATATATCAGTTATAGTATACCACATTATTACTTCCTGCTCAAGCTGTGAGTTCCATCAAAATTTAATATATGCCAAGTTTAATGAGCAAATTCTAAGTCAAAAGCCCCTGAACTGTGGTCATTACACACATTCAGGGGCAAAAAAGCAAATCTTTTAGTTTTTAGTTCTTTGCTGCAGCTGCTGCCTGCTGTGCAGCTACCTCAGCAGCAAAGTCTTCTTCTTTCTTTTCGATACCTTCGCCTACTTCGTAACGAACCATCTCCACAACCTTCATGGACTTGCCAATCTTCTTGGCTTCTTCTTCCACATACTGTGCAACAGTAAGGTCTCCGTTCTTTACGAACTTCTGGTCAACCAGGCATACTTCCTTCAGGATAGCCTTGATCTTTCCAGGAATGATTCTGTCAAGAAGTTCTTCCTTCTTGCCTTCGTTAAGAAGCTGCTGTTTAGCAATTTCTGTTTCGGAAGCCAGCCAGTCCTGATCCACCTGAGTTTCGTCCACAAACTTAGGGTTCATGGAAGCAACCTGCATAGCCACATCTTTACCTGTCACTGCAATTTCTTCAGCGGAAGCTTCTGTTTCAATACCTACAATTACGCCGATCTTTCCGCCTGCGTGGATATATCCTGTGTATACAACATCCGGTGTTTCCAGCTTCTCGAATCTTCTGATGTTCATGTTCTCGCCGATCTTGGAAATCTTGTTAGTTAGGGCATCCTGAACAGTTCCTTCATCTCCGTAAGGCATTGCCATGAAGCATTCCATGCAAGGATTTTCTTTTTCAATAACCTTCTTTGCCAGCGTGTCCACGAATTCGATGAATTCAGGGTTCTTGGCAACGAAGTCTGTTTCGGAGTTTACTTCGATAATAGCAGCAGTCTTGTGTTCAGCATCAAATTCAATCTGAACCAGACCTTCTGCCGCGATTCTTCCGGCTTTTTTAGCAGCCTTGGACAGACCTTTTTCTCTCAGTACTTCTACCGCTTTATCGATATCTCCATCCGTTTCAACCAGCGCTTTTTTGCAGTCCATCATGCCTGCGCCGGTCATTTCTCTTAATTCTTTTACTAATTGTGCAGTTACAGCCATTTTCTTACCTCCTAATTACTCAGCGTCTGCAGCTTCCTCAACTGCTTCTTCTACAACCTCTTCGCCTTCAGCAGGACCTTCGTCGTAGCTTTCACCCTGATTTGCTTCAATAACAGCGTCAGCCATTCTTCCTGCAATAAGTTTAACGGCTCTGATCGCATCATCGTTAGCAGGGATGATGTAGTCTACATCATCAGGATCACAGTTAGTATCTACAATACCAACAATAGGAATGCCCAG
>CASEOD010000075.1 GCA_949289445.1 uncultured Eubacteriales bacterium | reverse complement strand
TCAGCTTTTCCTCTGCCTGTTCACAGATCATGTCCGCAGCCCGGCTTCTGTCTGCAAAGCCGGATTTCATGACCTGTCTGTCGCTGAGCTTCTTAATGCCGGCAAGCTTTTCATCTCGCTCGGCAAAAATCTTTCCCATGGCCTCGGCGACCAGCCGTTCAAAAATCCGGGCATCTATTTCCTCACAATGAGGTCTGCTCAAGACAATTCTTCCGCTTCTCTCTGTAAGAAAGTGAAACAGCACGGAAGACATTTCTTCATTCATTATCGTTCTTTCCCCTGCATCGCTGACAGTTACAGTAATCATAGAAACTCTCCTTTCTCCGGAAACTCCCGAAAAACAACCCTTTGCCTCGTTTTCTCTGCTATACCACCTTTGTGGTCCAGTCTTCAATATTCCATACGTCTGTTACGATGTCCTGATAAAACTCAGGTTCATGACTGACCAGAATCACTGTTCCCCTGAACTCTCTGAGTGCTTCCTTCAGCACCTCTTTGGCCACCGGATCCAGATGATTGGTCGGCTCATCCAGAACCAGAAGATTCATCGGATTCTGCATCAGCTTGCACAGGCGGAACTTGGCATTTTCTCCCCCTGACAGCACGCGAACCTGACTCTCAATATGTTCATTTGTCAACCCGCATCTTGCCAGCGCCCTGCGGACTTCTCCATTATCAAGGCTCGGAAACTCGTCCCAGAAATCCTGCAGTGCCGTTTTGCTGCTGCCATCGTGTTCCTGCTCAAAATAAGCAGGCTCCGCATAATAATCCAGTTTCACCTCTCCATTAAAAGGAGGAATAATCCCCAGCATCGTCTTCAAAAGGGTAGATTTTCCCAGACCATTGACTCCCTTGATAGCGATTTTTTTACCTCTCTCTATATGGAAGGTCAAAGGCTTTGTCAAAGCCTCGTCATAACCCAGCACCAGATTTTCCGCCTCAATCACATATTTACCCGGTGCTCTCGAATACTCGAATTTAAAAACCGGCTTCGGTTTTTCCTTCATCAGCTCGATTTTCTCCATCTTGTCCAGTTTTTTCTGCCGTGACTTAGCCATGTTGGTGGTGGCAATTCGTGCCTTGTTTCTGGCAATAAAATCTTCTAAATCGGCAATTTCTTTCTGCTGTTTTTTATATGCCTGTTCCAGCTGGGCACGTTTAATATCGTACATGTGCATAAAATCATCGTAATTTCCTGTATATCGGGTCAGAACTGCATCTTCTACATGATATATAACATTGACTACATTATTCAGAAACGGAATATCATGAGAAACCAGAATAAAAGCGTTCTCATAGTTCTGCAGAAATCTGGTAAGCCATATAATATGATTTTCGTCCAGATAGTTGGTCGGCTCATCCAGAATCAGTATCATCGGATTTTCCAGAAGCAGCTTTGTCAGAAGCACTTTGGAACGCTGTCCTCCAGAAAGCTCCGTCACATCTTTGTCAAGGCCAATATCCCCAAGGCCCAGTCCGTTGGCAAACTCCTCAATACGGGAATCGATGGTGTAAAAGCCGCTGTGTTCCAGAATATCCTGGATCTCCGCAGCATTTTCCATCAGCACAGCCATTTCCGTCTCAGAGGCTTCCGCCATTTTGTCATAGCAGGCAAGCATTTCCTGTTCCAGTTCAAAATAATGGGCAAACGCTTCCTGCAGCACCTGTCTGATGGTCTTGCCGGCAGTCAGTGTGGATCTCTGATCCAGATAACCTGTGGTAATATGATTGCACCAGCTCACCTTCCCTGCATCAGGCATCAGTTTTCCGGTAATAATATTCAAAAACGTGGTCTTGCCTTCGCCGTTGGCGCCGACCAGTCCCACGTGTTCACCTTTGTTCAGCTTAAAAGAGGCATCTTCCAGAATCTGTCTTCCTCCAAAATCATGAGATACCTTTTCTACTGTCAGAATACTCATATGTTCCCTCCCGATTACTTGTCAGTCTCTAAAGTTTATCATTTTTCCGATGTGACTGCAAGTAGATGTTCCGTACATAAAGCTGACACGCAAAGGAATTGCAGACATTCCACAAGATTCCCCGGGGATCGATTCTGGTGGGAGTCTTCGGCATAGCAGTACAGTGAAATGCGTGTTCCACCGCGCTTTCCACCAGAGTACAGAATTCATTATAGGCATAGCTTGCCTCATTGGTTCTGACCGCCAGCCGAATCAGTCTGGAAATCTCCTGTATGGTATAGACAGGCTTCAAAATGGCAATGACAAAGAGAGAAGCTACCGCAGTCTTGTCATATTTTTTATTGACAGGCGCCGGAATAAACTTCTGCTTTACATAATTGTTAACCATAGTCTTGGTCATAATTTTCTTGCCGTCAACAGTCAGATAATCTCCCAGCCATTCATCGAGAAGCGAAAGAACCTGTTCCAGATAAAGATCAATCGTAGGAAGTTCTTCCCATCTCGGCAGTTTGAATTGTTCTAATCCTTTGGTCTTCACCATATCATTTCCTTTCAGACAGAATCTGCCATTCTCTTCAGATCCGGTATTAGAAATAAGAATACCACAGGGAAAAGTTATTGTCAACCGTTGACAAAGTGTTAATAATAAGGTAACATAGTATCGATGACTAGATATTTATCAGGCAACTATGAACTATGAAAAGCGCAGACGATTTCCTGATGCAACAGAATTTTCTGTCTGCCCCAAAAGTATAAATTTACTGAACAGATATAAGGAGATTACGGAATTGAAAAAAATAAGTTCTCTGAAAAAGCGTTTTGATGCTGTTTTTCATGAAAATCTGAGAGATATGATGAATTATGCTGCCAAAGAATACCGCAGTGACACTGCTTTCATCATCAAGCACAAAGATAAAAAGGAAGTATCCTATCAGTATGTCAGTTTTGAAGAGTTCCGCAATGATGTCAACTATTTCGGAACTGCCATGCTCAAACGGGGATGGCTGGGAAAAAGAGTCGCCATCATCGGAAAAAACAGATATGAGTGGGTACTGGGATATTTCGCATCTCAGTGCGGTATTGGCATCTGCGTGCCGCTGGACAGAGGTCTTCCATATGAAGAAGTGGAATCTTCGCTGGAACGGAGCTATGCCGATATATTGATTTTCGATCCGGAGCAGCTTCCTATTGTTGAAGAACTGAAAAACCGCAATACCACCAAAGTAACCGAATACGTCTGCATGGACAGGCGGGAAGGCTATGACAGCATTCCCGATCTGATCGAGGAAGGCCGCAAAGTCATGGCAGAAGGTTTTACAGACTATCTCTCTCTTCCGATCGATTCCATGGCAACATCCCTGATCCTGTTTACTTCAGGTACAACCTCCATATCCAAGGCTGTGCAGCTTTCACAGCACAACCTGACCTCAAACGTCTATGCGATGCTGATCAGTGAGGATCTGCGCCACGGCGATGTCTGCATGGCTTTCCTGCCTTATCATCACACCTTCGGCGCCACTGCCCAGTTGGACATGATCGCCTGCGGTATTGTGACCACCTACTGCGACGGTCTGAAATATCTTCAGAAAAACATCGTGGAATACAAAGTAACTATCTTTGTCTGTGTCCCTCTTCTGATAGAGTCCATCTATAAGAAAATCATGGCTACCGTCAAAAAGCAGGGACTGGAAAAGAAGGTTAACTTTGGACTGAAGCTGTCCAAAGCATTGTTGAAAGTCGGCATCGATGTGCGCCGCAAACTCTTCAAACAGATCCTGGATCAGCTTGGCGGTGAAATCCGTTTTGTTATCAGCGGCGCTGCAGCCATTGATCCGGAGGCACTGGAAGGGTTCATCAATTTCGGTATTATGGCTGTACAGGGCTACGGCATGACAGAGGCTTCACCTGTTCTGGCGGCAGAGAGCAGCTGGGAACGCAAAACGGGTTCCATCGGAAAAGCTATGCCTGGAGTAGAACTGAAAATCATTGATCCTAACGAAGAAGGCATCGGAGAACTGATCGGACGGGGTCCGAATATCATGCTGGGCTACTACGAAAATCAGGAGGAAACCGACAAAGTCCTGATTGACGGCTGGCTTCACACCGGAGATTTAGCTTCGGTAGATGAGGATGGATATATCTTCCTCCATGGCCGCAAGAAAAATGTTATCGTTTTGAAAAACGGTAAAAACGTATATCCGGAGGAACTGGAAATCCTTATTTCCAATCTTCCGTATGTGGAGGAGAACATGGTATTTGGCCAGCCTCGTCATGAAAGCAGTGACGAACGCGATCTGGCTCTGTGTGCGAAAATCGTTTATAACAAAGATTACATGAAAGAATCTTACGGCACAGACGATCCGGTAGAAATTGACAGAATCATCAAGAAGGATATTGACGGCATCAATGAAGAACTTCCTGTCTACAAACAGATGCTTCGTGTAATTACCACAGATCAGCCGATGATCAAAACCACCACCGGTAAGGTAAAGAGATTCGAAGAAGTAAAGAGAATCTAACCCATTGACAAAATGCACAACGGCCGCTGCAAAAATGCAGCGGCCGTTTCTTCCGGAAGCAGTACTCTCATAATCCGGGGAAAACTGCCCCAGCCTGCAATTATATTCTCAGATATAATTCTCCGGAAACTGAATCTGAACCGATCAGCCGTTTACCGGAATCTGCCCGTTTTAATAACCCTGTTTAATAGCGCAGTATCCTGATATACTGCCTGTCCTTTCTGGATCTGCCGCCTATTTCCGTCAGGCAGGCCTTGCCTTTCCCTCTCAGTGTGATTTTATCTCCCTCCTTCAGGTTAAAATCGGTTTTACATACTTCCACATGATTGACATAGACCAGACCTCTTCCCACAGCTTCTGCAGCCTTTCCCCTCGACAGGCCGAAGGCTGAAGCCACAACACTGTCAAGACGCAGAGAAGCTACCGTATCTGTAATTTCTTTTCCTGTCTTTTCCGGAACGATAAGGTCAGAAAGGTTATGGCTGCTCAGGGACAGGTTCGTTCTGCCCGCTTTCCCGTAAGCCGTCAGTATAAAATCGGCAATGTCGGTTAGAACAATGATGTCTGCACCATCGTCTCTCACCAGAATATCTCCGATCAGTTCTCTTTTCAATCCCAGACCCATGAGGGACCCCAAATAGTCTCTGTGAGTCAGCGCTCTGCTGCCTTGGGGTCTGACAGCCCGAACTACAGTCAGAAGCTTTTGCTCATCAAGGTGTGCATAATCTGGCAGATTTACCAGAATCACCCGCTCTGCATCCTCATAGCCGCCCCAAAATACAGTTCTGGTGACAGGCAGTAATTCCGGCTCCTTGTCATAAACAGGAATTCCGTTCTGCCTGCAGTACTGACGAGCAAGAGACTGCTGGTGAGGATCCAGAAATCCCGTATTGGTCACAATATATTTATTTTCACACTGGGAAATTTTATCAGCAATCTGTCCCAGAAAAAAAGTATCTTCCTTCATTCTGTCTCCTCTGCTTTTCTCCTCTGCTTTTCTTGCATTTAGACATTCCTTCGCTCAGCCACTCTATGGCTGAACCCGTTCTCTGTAGAATACTTCTGATATTTTACCATAGTGCAGTATTTTTGTGAAGCACTTTAACATATTAATTTTATTAATTTATAAATTGATTTTTTTAATTGCAATATTGATTTTTTTGATTTTTTGATATATATTTTGTACTATAAAAATTAAAAGGAGGACTATACAGTGAGAAAAGTGATCAGCCGCTGCCCGGTTTGCGATAATCAGCTGAAAGTAACCCGTTTAAAATGCAGCCAATGCGATACTGTTATCGAAAATGATTTTGCTCTGAGCAGATTCGATTACCTGACAGACGAAGAACTTCACTTTACAGAAACATTTATCCGCTGCCGCGGCAATATTAAAGAAGTAGAAAAAGAACTGGGAATCTCCTACCCCACCGTCCGCGCCAGACTGGACGGCGTAATCAAAGCGCTGGGCTATGATGACAGTCAGCCTTTTCAGGATGAAGAAGCTCTGCGCCGGGAGAACATCTTGCGAGATCTGGAAACAGGCAGAATTACTGCCGATGAAGCTTTGCAGCTGCTGAAATAAAGGAGGAAACTAACGTGGATGAAAAAATGAGAATTTTAAAAATGATAGAAGACGGAACGATTACCGCGGAAGAAGCCGCAAAGCTTCTGGATGCTCTGGGAGCAGACATGCCAGCTGCACAGTCACCTTCTTCCTGTGAAAACTATGACAGAGAAATGCTGTACATTCTGGTAGACAGCAAAACCGGAGGAGAGAAGGTTGACATCAAATTTCCCATCGGCGCCATCAAAAAAATTCTGAAAATCACCGGTAAACTGCCTATCCCTGAAGAAAAGCTGCATGGTTTTGATCTGAAGACCATGATGGATGTTGTCAGTGACTGTCTTGACAGTCAGCTCAGAGGTGATTTAGTAGACATTTCCGGCAGTGACGGTACAACTGTAAAAATTTTTGTAAAATAAAGACTAACTATTAAAAGTCAAGACTAAAATGAAATTTTATGAATGAATTGCGGAAACGCATTTCAGATATATTTGTACCTAGAAAATCGCATGACAAACAGAGCATCATAGACAGGTGCTCAAAGAGAGTGTTATAAAACAGGAAAAGTTACGCCATTTTTATGTAAGGCTTTCCAGATTTTTCCATTGCGTAGATCAATCGTACCAGTTTCTTTGTGGCGT
>CASEOD010000074.1 GCA_949289445.1 uncultured Eubacteriales bacterium | reverse complement strand
TATGACGGCATGATCGATGCTTCAGGAATCATCTTCCTGGTGTTCATCTGCTTTGCATCTACCAGCTTTGTCACTAAGAGCGGTGCTTTTGACGGCCTGGTGGTTCTTTTAATGAAGGTCTTCAAGGGCAACAGCAGTATCATCATCATTCCTGCATTTATGGCTCTCTTCGGTCTGGGTTCCTCCACCGTAGGTATGTTTGAGGAATGGCTTCCGTTTGTGCCTATTTTCGCCAGCATCTTTATCGGGATCGGCTTTGACGCCATCGTAGGTCTGGCAGTGGTAGCTCTGGGCGCAGGCATCGGCTATTCAGGTGCAGCCATGAATCCGTTCACCGTAGGCGTTGCCCAGGGTATCGCCGATGTGCCTTACATGTCCGGCGCAGGATTCCGTGTTATGTGCCATATCGTTATGCTTATTGTCGGTTCGGCACTGGTAATCCGCTATGCACTGAAAGTCAAGAAGGATCCGACCAAGAGCCTGGTTTACGGTACTGATTTCAGCAAACTGGGTGTGGGAAGCAGTGTTGAACACAAGGAATTCGGCATTCGTCAGGTTCTGGTGCTCATCGACCTTCTGGCAGCTATCATTGTGCTGGTATATGGCGTAAAGACCTGGGGATGGTATTATGCAGAAATTTCCACAGTATTCATGATCATGGGCATCATCGCAGCCATTATCATGGGAATGAAGATCAACGAAATCGGAGAAACATTTGCAAGCGGCATCGCAGATGCTGCCATGGCCGCACTGATGGTCGGTCTTGCCCGTGGTATTCTGATGGTTCTGCAGCAGGGTAATATCATCGATACCGTAGTAAACGGACTGGCAATGCCACTGTCCCATCTGCCGACCTGGCTGTGCGGTATTGCGATGCTGATCATGCAGACACTGCTCAACTTCTTCATTCCGTCAGGATCCGGCCAGGCTGCCACTTCCATGCCGATTATGGCTCCGCTGGCAGACCTTCTTGGAATGAACCGCGATGCAGCAGTTCTGGCGTTCCAGTTCGGTGACGGACTGTCCAACATCGTATGGCCGACTGCATATGCAGCTGTTATGTCCGGACTTGCAGGTGTTAAAATCGACAAGTGGTGGAGATTCATCTTCCCGGTATTCTTCGTACTGGTAGGCGTACAGGCCATTTTGATGGTTGTCGCTGTTATGACCGGTTTCGGCGGCTGATCCGCTGTACTCTCAGTACATAGGTACACAGGACAGACGTGAGATAAAACCGACATTTCATTTCTGTAAACAGATTTAATTGCACCTAAGTAAATTAAAGGCGTGTCTTAACGATTTTTCGTTGAGACACGCCTTTTTCACAAACAAAATATGATAAAGCCAGCCCGAAAAAGAAATCCCTGCGCTGCTCTGCTATACAGGGACTTCCGTATCATCCGGTTTATCATTAAACCGTTTCCGCCTTCTCCCAGTCCTGTGCGAACAGCCCCCCTGCTCCTCCGGAATGAATAAACAGAACATGATCCTCTTTCTTGTATTCTCCTGCTTTTGCCCGCTGAATCAGTCCGGCAAACGCCTTGCCTGTATAACATGTGTCCAGAACAATCCCTTCCTGGCGCATCATCATGGCAATGGCCTGATTTCCTTCTTCTGAAGGGATTGAATATCCGGGACCGCACATGTCCAGCAGATCCGGAACCGGAAGTTCTGTATCTGTTCCCAGAAGCTGTGCAGCCTGCTCCATCAGTTCCGGTACAATCACATCAAAAGGATCACTGTCAACCATGGAGCACATTACATGAGTTTCAGGCATATAAAGTTTTGCGCCGAGAATTGTACCTGCCGCAGTGCCTCCCGAACCACAGGCACATACGATATGATCGAAGTGCTGTCCCGACTGTGCAATTTCTTTCATGCAGTCCACATATCCCAGAGATCCCAGTGCATTGGAACCTCCGCACGGAATTTTATAAACCTTTCTGGACAGTTCTTCTCCGATTCTGTCCATTTCCCGGTAAATCTCCTCATAGCTGTCGGTGTCCACAAACCGCACCTCCACCCCCATGAGATAATTGAGGATCTGGTTTCCTTTTCTTTCGGTAATTCCCCGCTTCTTCAGGACCAGAATGCAGTCCATGCCCAGACGTTTCGCGCAGACCGCCGTCAGCATGGCATGGTTGCTTTGAGCCTGTCCTGTCGTCATTACCAGATCATACCCCTGCTTTTTTGCGTCTGCCAGCAGATACTCCAGCTTCCGTACTTTGTTGCCTCCAAGAGCAACTCCGCAAAGATCGTCTCTTTTAATCCAGACATTGGTTCCCAGCTCTCTGCTGATGTTGGGCAGACGGTGAAGCGGTGTCGGGAAAATTCCCAAAGATTCCTTTTCAAATGTGTTCATAATCATCCCTTCTTTCTATTCGGTCTTCTCCGGCAATACAGTATATTCTCATCCCGGCAGGCATCTTTTCTTTTCTGCACAGCCGGCATCAGTCCACACAAGTCATAATTCTGATAATCTCTTTGTCTGTTTCAGACATTCCGCTGCTTCCCAGAATCCCCACATTGCGAATGGTGTTCTCGATTCCCTTGGAAATGATTCCGTCCCTCCATAAAACTGCTGTCCGTTCATATACATTTCATATCCCAGTATTCCCGCATCCACTGAGGCCGCAATCTTGGCGGCACAGGAAGCCTTTGCCCCGTCGCAGATAATGCCAGATGTGACAGCCAGCGCGTTGACAATGGTATGGGCAATTACTTTCAGATCCCCGCCTTTGAGATAGGCTATGCCGGCGCCCGCACTTGCTCCCGCACTCACTGCTCCGCAATAGGCAGAAAGCCGTCCAATCCGGTTCTTCAGATGAATGGCTGAAAGATTGGAAATCAGCAGAGCTCGATAAAGCTGCTGCCTGCTGCATCCAAGTTCTTCGGCATAGACGATCAGCGGAAGCGACACGGTCAGTCCCTGATTTCCGCTTCCTGAATTGATCACAACAGGAAGTTCACATCCGTTCATTCGGGCATCGGAGCCTGCCGCAGCGAAAGCCTTTGCCTTATTTATCACATCGTCACCGAAACTCTTCAACAGAACCTTCCCGATATTGGCGCCGTAATCTGCTTTCAGACCCTCCTCTGCAATCCGGCTGTTATCTGCTATCTGACGTTCCAGAATATCTTTTACATCCTCCGGACAGGCGGTCACTGCAAAGTCATAGATATTTTCAATGCTGAGCTCCTCATAGCCGTGACCGGTCTCTTCCTCTCTGTGTTCAGATTCCTTTCGGAAAACGGTCTTCCCGTCTTTTTCCATATAAACAATATTGGTATGATCATCTGTAATATGTACCGTGGCAGATGACTTCTCCCTGCGGACGGTTATCTCCATATCAAGAGCATGAGATGAATCCATGGGCTCTATCCGGATGATCTTCTGTTCCAGCAGACGGCACATATTCTCTTTCTGTTCCGGGGTTACTTCTGAGATTACTTCCAGCTTCTTTTCCGATCTGCCGGCTGTCAGTCCGATTGCCACGGCTGTCTCCAGTCCTTTCCCTCCTCCGGTATTGGGATCAATTACACTCTTCACATTTTTTATGATATTGCCACTGAACCGGGCTTCCACCAGATCCGGCATGGTTCCGAGAAGATCTCCTGCCTTTGCCGCACAATAGGCTACAGCAATGGGTTCCGTACATCCCATTGCCGGTATCAGTTCTTTTTTCAAAATCTCTATATATCGCTTGTAGATTGCGCTGTCTCTTTCCAAAATCGTCCTCCTCACCATTGTTAATTAGCTTAACTTTTTATATGCTTAATTGTAGCAGACAGGGTGAAGGATGTCAAGTGAAGTCTTTGCCGGGACTTGAAATTTCCAGATTAAAATGGTATAATATCATGTTATTTTTAGTAGTTAACAGGGAGGTTTACAATGACGACAAACAATTATACCAGCCCTCTTTCAGAGAGATATCCGAGCAGGGAAATGCAGTTCCTGTTTTCCCCTGACATGAAATTCCGTACCTGGAGAAAGCTGTGGATCGCTTTGGCAGAAGCAGAGAAAGAGCTGGGTCTGGAAATCACACAGGAGCAGATCGATCAGCTGAAGGCTCACGCTGAAGATATCAACTATGATGTGGCCAAGGCCAGAGAGAAAGAGGTCAGACACGATGTGATGAGTCATGTGTACGCCTACGGTGTGCAGTGTCCCGACGCAAAAGGCATTATTCATCTCGGCGCCACCAGTTGCTATGTGGGAGACAACACTGATCTGATCATCATGCGCCAGGCGCTGCAGCTGATCAGAAAAAAGCTGATCAACACCATTGCCTCACTGGCAGAGTTTGCCGAAAAATACAAAGACCTTCCTACTTTAGCATATACCCATTATCAGGCTGCGCAGCCCACCACCGTGGGAAAACGTGCCACTCTGTGGCTGCAGGATCTGGTCATGGACCTTGAGGATCTGGAACATGTCCTGAACAGTCTGAAACTGCTGGGATCAAAAGGCACCACAGGAAGCCAGGCATCTTTTCTGGAGCTTTTTGAAGGAGACCACGAAAAATGCAAGGCACTGGATCAGAAAATTGCCGAAAAAATGGGATTTGAAGGCTGTTACCCTGTTTCCGGCCAGACCTATTCAAGGAAGATAGACAGTCGTATTCTCAACGTACTGGCAGGAATCGCCCAGTCCGCTCACAAATTTTCCAACGACATCCGTCTTCTGCAGCACATGAAAGAAGTGGAAGAGCCTTTTGAAAAGCATCAGATCGGTTCTTCTGCCATGGCTTACAAGAGAAATCCAATGCGTTCAGAACGGATGGCCGCGCTGGCAAACTATGTGATGAGTGATGCCATGAATCCGCAGCTGACCGCCGCCACGCAGTGGTTTGAAAGAACCCTTGACGATTCCGCAAATAAGAGAATTTCTGTCAGCGAAGCATTCCTGGCCACTGACGGGATTCTGGAATTATACATCAATGTGTCCAATGGGCTGGTAGTCTATCCGAAAGTGATTGAGGCTCATCTGATGGCTGAACTTCCTTTCATGGCTACCGAAAATATCATGATGGACGCCGTAAAACTGGGAGGCGACCGTCAGGAACTTCACGAAAAAATCCGCGTTCACTCCATGGAAGCGGGAAAAGTTGTCAAAGAGCAGGGCCTGCCCAACGATCTTCTCGATCGCATTGCGCAGGATCCGGCCTTTCACATAACAAAAGAGGCTTTACAGAAGGTTCTGAAACCGGAAAACTACGTAGGCAGAGCGCCTCAGCAGACAGCCGAGTTTCTCAACGGGGTCATAAAGCCTATTCTGTCAGCCAACAAGGATCTTCTCGGTCTGACGGCTGAAATCAACGTTTAAGAACGGCACTCTCTTCCGTGCCGGACTCTGAACGGGAAACGAATAGGAGGAAATACTATGATCAAAGCAATTGTCGGCGCCAACTGGGGCGACGAAGGAAAAGGCAAAATCACAGATACGCTGGCAGAAAACTGTGATATCATCGTCAGATTTCAGGGAGGCAGCAACGCAGGCCATACCATCAAAAACAGCTATGGCAAATTCGCCCTGCACATGCTCCCTTCGGGAGTTTTCTACAGACACACTACCAGCGTTCTTGCAAACGGAGTGGCGCTGAACATTCCTAAACTTATTGAAGAGATCGACGCTCTGACAAGCCGGGGCGTACCTGCGCCAAAGCTTCTGGTCTCCGATCGGGCGCATATCGTCATGCCATACCATATTTTGCTGGATGAATATGAAGAAGAGCGTCTCGGAGGAAAATCTTTCGGCTCCACTAAAAGCGGCATTGCTCCGTGCTATTCCGATAAATACGCAAAAATCGGGTTTCAGGTCAACGAACTGTTTCTTCCGGAGGAACAGCTTCGTGAGAAACTGGAAAATGTATGCACTCTGAAAAATGTCGTCATTACACAATTGTATAAAAAACCGGCATTAGAGGTTGACAGTCTCCTGAAAACCATGAGAGAATATAAAGAGATGATAAAACCTTATGTTGCCAACACCTCGGTCTTTCTTCATGAAGCTGTCAGAGAGGGTAAGAATATTCTGCTGGAAGGTCAGCTTGGCGCTTTGAAGGATACGGATCACGGCATCTATCCTATGGTGACTTCCTCTTCAACCCTGGCCGCTTTCGGCGCAGTAGGCGCAGGCATTCCGCCTTACGAAATCAAGGAAGTAACCACTGTGGTAAAATCTTACTCTTCTGCAGTAGGCGCCGGTGCCTTTGTCAGCGAAATCTTTGGAGAAGAAGCAGACGAACTGAGAAAAAGGGGCGGTGACGGCGGAGAATTCGGCGCCACGACAGGAAGACCCCGCCGCGTGGGATGGTTTGATGCAGTGGCGACCAGATACGGCTGTCAGATGCAGGGAACTACCGAAGTTGCCCTCACAGTCATAGACCCTCTGGGCTATCTGGATGAAATTCCAATCTGTGTAGGCTATGAAATCAACGGAGAAATCCATCAGGATTTCCCAAACACCACTTATCTGTATCAGGCAAAACCGGTGCTGAAAACTCTGCCCGGCTGGAAATGTGACATAACCGGTATCAGAGAGTGGAATGACCTGCCGTCTGAAGCCCGTGAATATGTCAACGAAATCGAACGGCAGATAGGTTTCCCGATTACACTGGTTTCCAATGGGCCTGCAAGAGAGGACATCATTCGGAGAACTCCGATGATACAGCTCTGAGATACCGGTGATTAACCTTTGTTATTCTGGAAATATCCTGAATCGATATTTCCCTCGTAATATAATCAAACAATAAAAGAAAGGATTTGTGCAGTATGTATAAAGATGCAATCAGACCCGCCTGGGCCGAAATCAATTTAAGCAATCTGGATTACAACATCAAGAACATTAAAGCCAAAGTGGGAGAAGGCAAGGAACTCATCGGCGTGATCAAGGCCGATGCCTATGGCCATGGTTCCGTCATGTGCGCAAAGGTTTTAAGAGAGAACGGTGTAAAAACTTTTGCCATTGCCACTCTTCAGGAAGCCATCACCCTGCGTGAAGCCGGAGCCGAAGAGGAAATCATCATGCTCGGTCTGACTCCGGATATGTATGCAGACACCATCGTTGAATACAACATCACGCCGGTAGTCTGCGACTCTGCCAATGCAAAGGCTATCAGCGACGCAGCTGCAAAGGCCGACAAGACCGTCCACGGACTGATTGCCGTCGACACAGGTATGGGCAGAATCGGCTATCTTGCCGACGAAACAGAAACTGCAATTTTTGACATTAAGAAAATCGCCATGCTGCCGAACTTCAAAATAAAGGGATTGTTCTCCCACATGTCCACTGCAGATGCCTATGACAAGACTTTTTCTCATGAACAGGAAGAAAAATACAACAACTTCTACAATGCTCTGCTGAAGGCAGGAATTGAAATTCCTATGAAAACTCTGGCAAACAGTGCCTCTATCATGGAGCTGCCTTCCATCCACTTTGATGCGGTTCGTCCCGGAATCATTCTTTACGGCTGCTATCCGTCCCATGAAGTGGATAAGAATCAGCTTTCCATTAAGCCTGTCATGTCTGTAAAAGCCAACATCGTGCATCTGAAAGATGTTCCCGAAAACTTCTCTGTAGGCTACGGCAGAAAATACATCTCCAAAAAGCCTGCAAGAATCGCTACAATTGCGCTGGGCTATGCTGACGGCTATCCTCGTCCGTATTCCGCGCAGGCAAAGGTCATCGTAAACGGCGTAATCTGTCCGATTGCGGGAAACATCTGTATGGATCAGTGCATGATTGACGTTTCTGATGTTCCCGACGTAAAAGTAGGCGACGAAGTTATCATCATGGGTTCAGACGGAATCAACACCATTCTGGCCGACGATATCGCTGATGCAACAGGAACTATCAACTATGAAATCTGCTGTGCGTTCGGTCAGAGACTTCCGAAAGTATATGTAAAATAGTACTGACTGCATATCAATACCGATAAATGCCGGGCAGAAACTTCTGCCCGGTTTTTCAAAGGAGAAAACTTATATGGAGAAACTATTTCAGTTAAAGGCCCATGGTACAACCGTAAAAACCGAAATCGCTGCAGGTGCCACTACTTTTGTTTCCATGGTATATATTCTGGCGGTCAATCCCGCTATGCTGGCAGATGCCGGTATGGACAGTGCCGCTGTCTTTACGGCCACCGCTGTTTCTGCGGCAGTCGGAACTCTTTTCATGGCTTTTTTTACCAACTATCCTATTGCGCTTGCTTCAGGCATGGGCATGAACGCATACTTTGCCTATTCCGTCTGCGGTGAACTGGCTGCAGAAGGAATCAGCGACCCGTGGAGAGTCGCTTTGGCAGCTGTTTTTACGGAAGGTATCGTGTTCATCATTCTCTCCTTATGCAATTTCAGAGAAAAGCTTATTAACGATGTACCTGCCAATCTAAAGTACGCCATCACAGGTGGCGTCGGTCTTTTTATCACTTTTATCGGCCTGCAGGGGGCAGGAGTCATCATCGCCAGTCCTTCCACTCTGGTTGATATGGGCAGTTTCAAATCTCCCGAATTTGTTCTGGCCATTGCCGGTACCATGCTGGTTGCCATCTTATATCGTTTTCAGGTCAAAGGCTACATTCTAATCGGTATTCTGGCCACCTGGGCACTGGGTATGGCTGCCGAAGCCGCCGGATGGTATGTTCCGGATCCGCAAAACGGAGTTTATTCCCTGTTTCCGGATATTTCTGCGGGACCGCTGCTCCCCGCTGCTCCTGAATTTCTGTCATTTGATTTCAGTTGGGCTGCAGAGCATATCGTCCACTTCTGCTTTATTACATTTTCTTTTCTTTATGTAGATCTCTTTGATACGGTGGGCGGACTCATCGGTATCGCTTCAAAAGGTGACATGCTGGACAAGGACGGAAATCTTCCAAAAGCGAAAGGCGCCCTTCTGGCTGATGCCTGCGGCACCGTAGCCGGTGCAGCGCTGGGCACCTCCACCGTTACCACTTATATTGAATCCAGCGCCGGCGTCGTCAATGGAGGAAGAACCGGCTTAACAGGCGTAACGACAGCGGTTCTGTTTATCGCCGCTTTACTGTTTTCTCCGATTTTTCTGGCCATTCCGTCCTTTGCAACTGCACCGGCTCTTGTATGGGTCGGTCTCCTTATGATGGACTGCATCAAGAAAATAGACTTTGAGGGAGATATTGCAGATGTAGTCAGCGGATTTTTTGCCATGATCATGATGCCGTTCACCTATTCTGTATCCAATGGTATTATGTTCGGTATTCTCAGCTGGGTCTTCTTAAAAGCCATTACGGGAAAAGCCGGGGAAATTCCGGCGATTATGTGGATTTCCAGTCTTCTTTTCGTTCTGAGAATCATTACCCTGGTGACATAATATGAATAAACAGGCGGAGGCTCTCGGCAGTGCCGTGAGCCTCCTTTTTTATGCGGAAAAGGAAAACACTCATTCATCCTCTTCCCTGTAATCCGGAAATGATGGGGCGTACAATCGTCAGGATACCTTCTCGGTCAGGTCCTGCCTTTCTTTTCTCTTCCACTTTTTCAGGAAAAATACACATCCGGCCATAACTGCCGCAAGTGAAATGCCAAACAGAATACCGATTTCGGCAGCGGTGTCGATAAAAAAAGGCTCCGGTACGATATTGATCAGCAGATCCATGTCCGGATCCAGAATCCACAGATCATTATTAAAAAAGATCCGGTGAAACAGTGTGAAATATTTTGTAAAGTCTGTCGACGCAACGGCAAAAAGCAGGCATATGGCTGCGAGAAAAATCCCGGTTCCCAGCAGAATAGCCCGAAAAAGTACTCTCAAATGTCTCCGCACTCCAAGAAAGACTGCCGCTGCCAAAAATATCCACATGCAGAGCCGCCTGAGTGTAAGTCCTCCCAGAAACAGATTCTTCACATCCTCCATATGGGCAAGTTCACGGCTGTTAAAAAAGTTCCTTTCTTCCCCGGCAACCACGGCAGTAATCTGCAAATCCTCCTCTTCACCCCGCAGGTAGTCCATCATGTGCTCCGTGACTTCAAGCAGCTCATCCATCTCCATGCGAACCTCTTTCAGAACCTGATGCTTTTCATATTCCTTTTCAAAATAGCCGGGAGTCCAGTAAACCACTGCTTCCACAGACGTGATCAGCAGAATCACAATCAGAGCAAAGGCCGCTGCCAGCCCCGGAATATAATATAAAGTCTTCATAATTTAATCATATACGGCCGAGTTGTTGAAGGCAAGTTTTTTTTAATTCGGCAATCATGAACTTTTTACCGGCCGAACCACATTTTTGTTCGCTAATTCTCCCAATAACCCCGGATTTCGACAGATTTTTTTAGTACCTCCTGCGAAAATCCTGAATAAACCCCTAGACTTTATCTCTTTAACGTATATAATATAAAATGTAATTTTATTTTCTAATTCAGCACAAAAGGAGACGTACACATGGAGAAATTATTCAAGCTTAAGGAACATGGTACCACTGTCAGGACAGAAATTGTCGCCGGTGCCACCACCTTCCTCTCGATGGTCTACATTCTTGCCGTAAACCCGGGTATGCTGGCTGCCTCCGGCATGGACAGTGCCGGCGTATTCACTGCCACCGCAGTATCTGCCGCCATCGCAACTCTGTTTATGGCATTCTTTGCAAACTACCCTATCGCCCTCGCTTCGGGCATGGGCCTCAACGCATACTTTTCATATTCCGTCTGCATTCCTCTGATGGATGCCGGCGTTACGGATCCGTGGAAAATCGCGCTGGCTGCCGTACTGGTGGAAGGTATTGTGTTTGTACTGCTTTCCCTCTGCAACTTCAGAGAAAAGCTGGTTAACGATGTACCTGCAAACCTCAAATACGGCATCACCGCCGGTATCGGTCTCTTCATCACCTTTATCGGTCTGAAAGGCGCCGGCATTGTTATTGACGATGCCTCCACTCTGGTCAACCTGGGCTCCTTCAGCAATCCTCAGTTTATTCTTGCAGTAGTGGGTCTGATCATCGTCGCCGCATTATATCACTTCAATGTCAAAGGCTATATTCTGATCGGTATTCTGGCAACCTGGATTCTGGGTATGATTGCAGAAGCCATAGGCTGGTATGTAGTCGATGTTGAAGCGGGCATATATTCACTGTTCCCTGACTTCAGCGGCTCCAGCTTTATTCCTGCCGCTCCTGCGGTTTTCTCCTTCGACTTTGCCTGGATCGCGGACAACCTGATTCAGTTCATCGTCATCGTTTTCTCATTCTTATATGTGGATCTCTTTGACACAGTGGGAACCCTCATCGGTGTAGCCTCAAAAGGCAACCTGCTGGACGAAAAAGGCAATCTGCCTAGAGTAAAGGGAGCACTGATGGCTGATGCATGCGGTACAATTCTGGGCGCCTGCCTGGGTACCTCCACTGTAACAAGCTATGTGGAATCCAGCGCCGGAGTTGCCAATGGCGGCAGAACCGGTCTCACAGCTGTAACCGCTGCGGTTTTGTTTATCGCCGCCCTGTTCTTCTCGCCGATTTTCCTGGCAATTCCTTCTTTTGCCACCACGCCTGCATTGGTATGGGTTGGACTCCTGATGATCGGCGCCGTAAAGAATATGCACTTTGACGGAGATATCGCGGATGTTGTTGGCGGTTTCCTTGCTCTGATCATGATGCCGTTTACCTATTCTATCGCCAACGGAATCATGTTCGGGATTCTCTCATGGGTTATCCTGAAAGTCCTGACAGGAAAGACAAAAGATATCCCTTGGGTTATGTGGATCTCAGGACTCCTCTTCCTGCTCCGTGTTGTAACCCTCATTGCGCAGCAGTAAATCTGATCGTTTAACATTACTGATAATGCAAAATCCT
>CASEOD010000073.1 GCA_949289445.1 uncultured Eubacteriales bacterium | reverse complement strand
GGCAGCATGCAGCGCTGCACTGAACCTTCACGCCATCGCGCCTCATGAGGAGGGACTGTGCAGAGTCAATGTGGGTGTGCTCAATGCCGGAGTTGTGGCAAACACCATTGCTCCAAACGCATTTATGAGTGTGGAATACAGAGGACAGACCAGAGAGATTTCCAGGTACGCAAGAAAGAGAGTTCTGGATATTCTTGACGGCGCTGCAAAATCCTATGATATGGAATACACTTATGTGGACTACGGTGAAATCCCTGCAGGCAAGAGCAGTGATGAGATGATGGAAGTCATCGAAAGAGCCGCAAAGAAAGTACCTTGGTTTGAGAAGATTTATTTTGAAGGCAACGTAGGCGGAACCGATGACGCTTCCGTTATGATGAATAAGGTGCAGGATAACGGCGGTATTGCAACTTATGCCGGAATCGGCACCAATACAACACAGCCGGTACATAATGCAGAATTTGACATCGATGAAGATGCTATTCCTGCAGCTATAGAAATGCTGGTATATGCAGTAGAAGAACTGAATATGTAAACGGAGCTCCTTGCTGTGACAGATCAAGCCTGTGCAGGTTATTTACCTGTACAGGCTTTTGTGTTGGGAAGAAAAGAGCATATCAGAGAGACGGAAAAAGGCAGGTCTCAGAAAGGCCATGGAAACTGTAAGACTTGAAATCCCTCTTTGATAACTGTATAATGAACAGGGAAAAAGTGAAGGCTGTATTGGCACATCTACAGACAGAATAAAATCGGTCCCTGAAATCTGAAGGAGAGACAGAGGGGAAAAACAGGTATCAGGAGGTAACCATGACAGAATTATTGGCACCTGCCGGCAGTATGGAAGCACTTAAAGCTGCTGTTTCAAACGGAGCGGATGCAATCTATCTGGGAATGCAGAAATTCGGCGCTCGTGCGTATTCTTCCAATTTTGACTTACAGTCACTGAAGGAAGCGATAAGATATGCTCATCTCAGAGACGTCAAAATTTACGTGACAATGAATACTATTGTCTTTGAAGATGAAATCAGTGAGATGGAAGAGCAGCTTTGGGCACTGAATGAAATCGGTGCAGACGGTGTGATTGTACAGGATCTGGCTGTATTTAACTATATTGTCGACCATTTTGCCGATATGGAGGCTCATTGTTCAACACAGATGGGAATTGACGATGCAGAAGGCGCGCTTCTGTTCAAAGAACTGGGCGCAAAGAGGATTGTTCTTGCAAGGGAGACAGGAATCGAACAGGTGAAAGAAATTAAGAAAGCGGTGCAGATTCCGCTGGAAATTTTTATTCACGGAGCTTTGTGTGTCTCTTATTCCGGAAACTGTCTCATGTCCGGTCTGATCGGATATCGGAGCGGCAACCGGGGCAGATGTGTCGGCTCATGCCGCAAGCTTTACGATCTTATCGACAAAACCACGGGAAGATCTCTGGGCAAAAGCTATCTGCTTTCCACAAAGGATTTAAACACTATCGACTATATCGACGAACTGAAAGAGATAGATTCTCTCAAGATAGAAGGCAGAATGAAAGAGCCTTCTTATGTGGCCAATGTGGTTGCCGGATACAGAGCTGCCCTGGACGGCACACTGAGCAGTGATAATAAAGAAAATCTGAAAAAAACCTTCAACAGAACATTTACCAAAGGCTATCTGTTCCACGAAGATCCAAAAGATATTACCAATACAGAAAAACCGAATAACTTCGGTTATAAAATCGGAAAAATTTCCGGATATGTCAGAGGTATGTATGAAATCAGGCTGGACAGTCCTCTGAATCAGAACGATATCATCAGAATTGATCATGAAGGTGAGGATGTCAGTCTGTCGGTTGTCAGGCTTTATGACAGCGAGGGAAGGCTGATCAACAAATCAGATGATGTCTGCCGCATTAAAATCAAAGAAAGACTTTCTACAGGGGATGTGGTATATAAGACTAAGGATTATTTGTTCTATAAGGAATTAGAGGCTGAACTCGACAAAGAATACAGACGTTTCGCCCTGAATATGAAAGTCTATGCTTATCCGGGCGCCCATCTAATTATCGATGCGGAAAGTCAGGG
>CASEOD010000072.1 GCA_949289445.1 uncultured Eubacteriales bacterium | reverse complement strand
AAAAAAACTCCTTTACCTTAGTATTATACCAAGGTTTATAATAAAAGCAAGAGAAGGAGTTGTTAAAAATGAATCTTGAAGCAAAGACAAATATAAAACGTCAGTTTTTCGGTTATGCGCTGCCATCGGTGGCGGCCATGTGGGTATATACGATTTATACTATGGTGGACGGCATGTTTGTGGCCAGAGGAGTGGGTACCACTGCGCTGGCAGCAGTGAATATCGCCATGCCCTTTATCAACACCGCCTTTGCGCTGGGAATTCTCTTTGCTGTGGGAGCCAGTACCAGAGCGTCTGTATATAAGGGCAGGGGAGAACAGCAGCGGGCCAATCGGATTTTTACTGCCAGTGCAGTGACGGTTTTCTGCCTGGCATGGATTGTGGTCATTATCGCGCAGCTGAATCTGGAACGTCTTGCGCTGATGCTGGGAGCCACAGAGGCGACACTGGAGTATGTAAAAGATTATCTGCGGATTATCATCATGTTTGTACCCTGTTATATGACTTCTTATAATCTGGAAGTTCTCATCAAGGCGGATGGATTTCCGAAGAAAGCGATTTTTACTACTTCAGCAGGCGCTGTGACCAACATTGTGCTGGACTGGCTTTTCGTTATGGTGTTTCACTGGGGAATTGAAGGTGCGGCTATTGCTACAGGCCTTTCTCAGCTGATGACCTTTTCTGTTTTCTTTTCACATTTTCTATCGAAAAAATCCTATTTCAGCTTTGTAAGGATCAGGTGGAATGTAAAAGAGGTTCTGGGTTTTGCCAGACTGGGGATAGCAGACAGTGTCACGGAGTTTTCTGTGGGTGTGATTATCTTCCTGTTCAATAATGTTCTCATTCGAGTGTCGGGAGATGACGGCGTTGTCATCTATACGGTCATTGCCTATGTTTCGCAGCTGATTCTGATGACGATGATGGGAATCAATCAGGGAATGCAGCCTCTTGTAAGTTATTACCACGGGAGAGAGGAGAATTATATTCACCGGTATATTTTGAGGATTGCACTGTGTACGGCAGGGATCGCTTCTCTGGCAGCATTCACCTTTGGAATACTCTATCCTGATCCGGTGATTGCCGTATTTATTGAGCCTTCTGAGAATCAGGCACTGTATCTTAATGGAATTGCGGCTTTTAAACTGTTTTCGGTTTCTTTCCTGCCGCTGGGCGTGGTGATTATTCTTGCAGGATACTTTACGGCACTGGAGAAGAACCGCCCGGCCATGACAATTTCGATAGGGAGAGGTCTGGTTTTTGTGACGGTCTGTCTGTTAGTTATGGCGGCACTTTTCGGAGAAACGGGAATCTGGCTGTCCATGGGCGTGTCAGAAACCATGGCTCTGATTCTGGCGATCCTGCTGTATAAACGCAAATTAGGCAAAATAAAATAGAATCCAAAAACAGAAAGGCGGACGGAAGTTTTCCGGCCGCCTTTCTGTTTCGGCTCTCTTTGCGGCTGCCGGAAGGAGTGACCGGGAATTCTGCAGAAACTTAACCTGAATCAGGGAAATGCCCAAAAAGTGTATAAACGAAAGAGGCAGAACTTAACCCAGATAGTGATTTTCGGCAAAATGTGTATAAGAGCAGGCAGGGTGAGGGCAGGTGAGGTCGCTGATGTCGGCAGGCAGACGGCGACTGATGGTAAAAATACTACAAAAAACTGGAATAAACTTGCTGTGCTGACATGAAAATGGAAAAATACTGGAAGAAAAAACAGAAAAACCGATAGAATCGCAGGGCGGGCAGGCATTTGGGGGAAAACGGATTATACACAATTTGAGCAAAAATGGATTTTTGGTTAAGTTTTTTCTTTTGTACCATGCGGAAAGCCACATACGAAGAAACAGCCGAAGCGGAAGAAACCGCAGTTCGGCTGTTATCATAAAAGTTATTAGTGTTTTGTGTCAGCAATGACTTTCAGGATCTGGATTACAAGGGTCGGAGCAAAAGCCAGCAGGCAGATCCATCCGATTTGAGCGCCGGTAAGTGCTGCAATACCAAAGGCTGTTGCAAAGAACGGCAGCAGCATGATTGAGAAGAGCAGAGCGGCACCCAGCAGGAAAGCTCCTATGGTGTAGACATTTGTAGTCAGCCCCAGCTTGAAAATGGATTGTCTGCCACGAGAGTTAAATCCATGCCAGAGTCTTGCAAAGCACAGAGTTGCGAAAGCCATGGTGGAAGCTGCAGCGGCACTTGTTTCCAGGCCGATATAAAATGCAGTCATGGTGGCGATACCGATGAGAATTCCCTGGCCGCCAATCTGCAGCAGTGTTTCACGAGTCAGAACAGATTCGTTTCTGGAACGTGGCTTATCGTGAATCAGTTCAGGATTGGACGGTTCCATACTGATCGCCAGTGCAGGCAGACTGTCTGTGATCAGGTTGATGAACAGAAGCTGCACAGCTGTAAACGGTGTCGGCAGCGCCATAAGTGAAGCATATAATACGGCCAGAATACCTGCGGTGTTGCCTGACAGCAGGAATGTGATGGCATTTTTGATGTTGGCATAAATGTTTCTGCCGTTGAGCACTGACTTAATGATAGTGGCAAAGTTATCGTCAGTGAGAATCATGGAAGCGGAGTCTTTTGCGACCTCGGTTCCTGTGATACCCATGGCAACGCCTACGTCTGCGCTTTTCAGCGCAGGAGCGTCGTTGACGCCGTCACCTGTCATAGCAACGATGTGACCTAAATCCTGCCATGCCTGAACGATTCTGATTTTGTTATCCGGACTGACACGGGCATAAACACTGATATGAGCAATTTTTTCCTTTAACTCTTCATCGCTCATGGCATCAAGTTCAGTGCCTGTTACGGCAATGTCGCCTTCTTCCATAATACCGATACGTTTTGCTATGGCTGAAGCCGTAATTTTGTGGTCACCGGTGATCATAATCGCCTTGATACCGGCGGCTTTACAGTCGGCTACGGCCTGCGCGGACTCTTCTCTAGGAGGATCCATTTCTGCCATCAGTCCCAGATATTCCAGCTGATCTTCATCTTCAAAGGTAAGTTCCTTTTGAGTATCGAAACATCTGCGTGCAAATGCCAGAACACGGAGTCCCTGAGCAGAAAGTTCCAGGTTAGTCCTGCGAATCTCTTCTTTTTCACTTTCAGAGAGGTTGGCAGTTCTCTGCAGAATTACATCCAGTGCACCTTTAGTATACATGACATAGCTGCCGTTAATTTTGTGAAGAGTGCTCATCAGCTTTCTGTCAGAGTCAAAAGGGAGCTCGGACAGACGGGGAAGTGAAGCCTTCACCTGCTCGTAATCGTTAAAGTGATTCATATAGTAATCAACAAAAGCAGTTTCTGTCGGATCTCCGGCAGTGGTACCGTCTACAATAGCGGTATCATTGCACAGAATAGAAGCCTGCAGCATTGCAGCCTTATTTTCTTCGGAAACAGAAAGCTGTTCCACAGTCATCTTGTTCTGGGTAAGGGTACCTGTTTTATCAGAACAGATGATAGATACACAGCCCAGACCTTCTACCGCATTGAGCTGCTTGATGATTGCATTCTGGTCTGCCATGCGGGAAGTTCCGATGGCCAGAGAAATCGTGATAATGGAAGACAGCGCTTCCGGAATTGCTGCAACAGCCAGCGCTACTGCAAAGAGCAGAGAATCTGTAAAAGGCATGCCGCGGTATACGTTCAGTGCCAGAATAGCAGCGCAGATAATCAGAATACCGATAGACAGGTTTTTACTGAACTGATCCATGGTGATCTGCAGTGGTGTTTTACGTTCAGCAGTGTTGTTCATCAGGTCTGCAATTTTTCCCAGCTCAGTACCTGCTCCTACGCCGGTGATTACTGCAAGACCTCTTCCGTAAGTGACGAGCGAGCCGGAAAAGACCATGTTGATCTGATCTCCTAGAGCGACAGTTCCTCCTTCAATGACCTGCTGTGTTTTTTCAACACCTTCAGATTCACCAGTCAGAGAGCTTTCGTTGACTTTAAGAGAATAACTTTCGATAATTCGGCCGTCTCCGGGAACTACATCCCCGGCTTCCAGTCTGACGATATCGCCGCAGACAAGTTCAGCTGCATCGATTTCCTGTGGACATCCGTTTCTGATTACTTTTGCTGTCGGCGAAGAGAGGTTTTTCAGACTCTCTAACGATTTTTCAGCTTTGACATACTGGACAGTGCCCAGAATCGCATTCAGAATCAGGACTGCAATGATAACCACGGTACTCTCCACATTGCCGGTGGACATAGAAATGATAGCTGCAATGATCAGAATGATGACCAGCAGATCTTTGAACTGTTCCAGAAAAATACGGAACACGCTTTTTTTCTTTTTCTCATAAAGTTTGTTTTCTCCATAGGTTTCGCGGCTTTTCAGAACTGCTTCATCACTGAGCCCCTCAGGGCCTGTGGAAAATTCTTTCAAAACCTCTTGAACATCCTTGTTGTAGTACATAAGTAGACCTCCTGTGCTTTCTAATTTTCAGTATGCCCGGATTCTGCCGGGATAATAAAAAAGAGACTTCTAAAGTAGAAACTATCTACCCTAAAAGTCTCGCTATTTCAAGTAAATGCGAATTACCTCCGTAATTGTACTGACGCATATTACTGCGGCAACAGCCGCCAGCTACTCCCTTTTATACAGGTTATGTGAGTATATTTGTTGTGTGAGATGAATATATCACGTTTTCCTGCCTTTGGCAAGTGTTTTTTTCTCATCAGCAATTTTTTTCTTCTTAACTGTCAAGACATATGTTACACTTTGAGAAATACTCTGCTACTACCTGATCGGGACTTTTGAAGTTCAATACCGTCTTTGCTGTACTGTTATATTTCTTCTCGTGTCTGGCTACTTTCTTCTTAAGCTCTTTCTC
>CASEOD010000071.1 GCA_949289445.1 uncultured Eubacteriales bacterium | reverse complement strand
GGAGCGTTCTCACAGAAAAGATAATGAGTATTTTTATGCAACGCATAAGTTTTACTCATTTGAAGATTTCCGTAGACAGCTGAAGGTGCATAACCGTAAATACAACCGTTTTCCCATGAGGCCCCTGGGATGGAAATCTCCCAAAGATACTCTATACAATTTTTTGCTTGACGGTGTAACATATGTTTGACAAACCTACAAGAAAAAAGAATGGAACGGTGAAATCCTCATGTTTCTCCGGCTCCATTCTCAATATGTATTATGATATTTTACCGTCCGCCTGCTTATCTTCATGCAGGCAAAATCTCCGCTGTCTTCTATTCCTTTGCTCTGATACTGTCCTTAAACTCTTTCTCCAGCTTATAACAGCGGTTAACACAGTCCTCCGTGGCGCTTTTCAGTTTATCCACATTCAGATTCAGTTCATAAAGATTTGTACATGCGAAAAAGGCATGACGTCTCAAGGTCGTCACCGTTTCCGGAACGGTCAGCTTCAGGAGAAAACGGCAGTATTCAAAAGCGCCCTCGCCGATAACAGTTACCGGTTTTCCCGCAATCTGAGAAGGAATGGAGACCACAGGCTTTTTTCCTGCATATTTTGTGATTTCGATATGATCCGGGTATTCCTTATAGTCGAAGTCTTTAGTGATTCCTGTTTTATAAAATTTTCGATAAACGTAGTAGTCGATGATTTCCTCTGTCCTGTCGCCAAATACCGGCCCGGTCAGAACCTGATGCATACGGAGATCTCCGCCGAAGTTTGCTTCAATAATCTCTGCTTCATTTTCGTCATCGATGGCAATATCCCAGGATATCAGCTTTATTTTCGGAATGTGATAGTGAGCTTCTCTTGCCGTTGCAAGAACACTGTCAAAGCATGGAACTCTGGTAAAACCTCCCTCACCCAGCTTTATGCCGGACGGAAGTTCTGTAATCCTTTCACGATCGATATTCAGAGCCCATGGCAGAACACTGCCGTCCATATGAACCCCCAAAAGACATCCTCCATGCTTATAGTTATCCACTCGAACGCTTGGCGCTCCCACCTTGATCAGCGCAGCAACAGGAATAAATTCACCCTTCAGCATAAAAGTGGTCAGTCTGACCGTGTTGACTGTACTGCTGTTGAGCGCAGCCATCTCCGGATGCTGATGAATAGCCTTCTGAACCACAAAGAGAGGACCCTTGCTTCTGAGGATCTTCTTCATCTTTGCTTTGTCAGCCTCTGCCAGGAACTCAACACCCTTACCGCCTGCTTTACCGCTTGGCTTTACAACAATCTCCCTGCCGCTTTCCAGTACGGACAGACAGATGTCAATGGCTTCATCCAGAGTAATCCTGCGGAAATCTTTATTATAGTAGATATTTTCCACCCTGCGAACGATGGTTTCCGGCTGTTTTACCGTAGGCATCAGCTTAGGCAGATAAGCCTTGTTCTGAAACGCAGTGGCGTATTTTTCCGGCGCAGTATTGGGTCTCAGATAGAACTTGCAGAAATAGTGAGGCACATATCTGGGATCAAAAAAACCGTTTCTGTTGTAAAAGGTCTTAAATGCCCGATAATCTATTTTTCCCATAAAAGACCATTTTCCCCAGAATTCATCGATTGCCTGTTTCTGCTCTGCAGTCAGCTCCACATCGCTGTCAAGAGCATAAAACTCGTCTTCCTTTTTTCCTATTCTGATTTCACTCTCAAATTGTTTCTGCTGTTCTTCAAGTATCTGTTTTCTGACTTTGTAATCAAAAAATCCCATGTTCTTTCACCTTCCAGTTGTTAAAGTTGATTTATTATATCTTTTTTTTGCCTGTTCTTCAATGATTTACTTTATAAGAACTAGTTAACTTAAATGTAAGTTTATGACATGCCTTTCTTTTATTTCAATGTCTTCGAACCATTTATGCCGTTTCTGAATATGATGAACAATAACCAAGAAAGGAGCACTGCCTTATGTCAATTTTCAAAGGATCAGGTGTAGCCCTCGTTACACCTTTCAAAGACGGCCGTGTAGATTATGACGCGTTGAAAGAGCTCATCCGGTGGCATATTGATTCAGGTACCGACGCTATCATTACCTGTGGCACCACAGGAGAAGCCTCAACTCTGAGCCCGGTGGAACGGCTTTCCGTTATTGAGTTTACAGTCAGCTGCGTCGGCGGCCGCATTCCGGTCATCGCAGGCGCCGGCAGCAACGATACATCTCACTCCATGTATCTGGCAAAAGAAATACAGTATGCGGGAGCTGACGGCCTGCTGGTGGTCACACCATACTATAACAAAGCCACACAGAAAGGACTGATCCGTCACTACAATATGATTGCCGACTATACAGATCTGCCTGTTATTCTCTACTCAGTAAAGAGTCGTACCGGGCTCAATATTGAACCCGAAACCGTAAAAGAACTGCGTAAACATCCGAATATTGTCGGTATCAAAGAAGCCAGCGGCGATATTTCTCAAATCTGCAGTATCGCAGCTCTTTGCGGGAAGGATTTCGATCTTTATTCCGGCAATGACGATCAGACAATTCCCATTATGTCTGTTGGCGGAGTCGGCTGCATCTCCACTGTCGCCAATATTATCCCGGCTCAGTATCATCAGATGACCGGCGATTTTCTGCGGGGAAGATATAAATCCGCAGCCAGACAGCAGCTGAAAATGCTGCCTCTGATTCACGCTGTTTTCGCTGAAGTCAATCCGATTCCGGTAAAGGCAGCCCTCAATATGATGGGCTACATAGAAAAAGAGTATCGTCTGCCACTCTGTGAACCGGAAAATGAAACCCTCTATCGCCTTTACGACGAAATGAACCGCTACGGCATTGCTATGAAATAAAAGGAAAACTGCAAGAAAGACAGATCGAAAGTCTGTCTTTCTTCATACTGTGAAAAGTGAAAGTATCTCCCCCGAAGCTTTTGCCGAGGAGAAACACCCGTTTCGATCGAAAAAAAGAACAGTCTATGAAAACAGATGTTTCATAATACTGCTCTTTTTTACTCTTGTTAATCTTAAGCTTCTACAGCCACTACTTCTTTTCCATCGTAATAGTTGCAATTAGGGCATACTCTGTGCGGAAGTTTCGGCTCGTGACACTGCGGACAGATTGAAAGTCCCGGTAATGATTTTTTCATATTAGGAGATCTTCTCTTGTCTCTTCTTGCTTTAGATGTTTTCCTCTTTGGAACTGCCATTGTCTACACCTCCTCGTTCTGATGATTCTATGCTAAACAAATAATTTTCGTCAACTTCTAAAGTATATACTCAAAACCTTATAATGTCAACATTATTTTGCATATTTCTTTGCAATATTAAAGGTATCTCTTGCAATCATCAGTTCTTCGTTAGTCGGAATCAGCAGAAGTTTTACTTTGGAATCTTCTGTGGAAACAATCGTTTCTTTTCCTCTTACCTTGTTTTTGATGATATCAAGCTTAATGCCCAGATTTCCCAGATCAGTGCAGATCAGTTCTCTCATGTTCACGTCATTTTCACCGACACCGGCAGTAAATACGATAGCATCAACACCGTTCATCTCTGCAATGTATGCTCCGATGTAGAAACGAACTTTCTTTGCAAAAATCTTCAGAGCAAGTGCAGCTCTTTCATTGCCCTCAGCAACAGCTTCCTCCAGATCTCTGAAATCGCTGGAAACACCAGAAATACCCAGTACACCGGATTTTTTGTTCAGAATCTCATTTGCCTTACCCTGCGGCAGGTTTTCTTTCTCTCTGATATAAGTTACGATAGCAGGGTCGATATCTCCGCATCTTGTACCCATTACCAGACCTTCCAGCGGTGTAAAGCCCATGGAAGTATCAACACATCTGCCGTGCTTGATAGCAGATACAGAAGCGCCGTTACCCAGATGGCAGGTGATCAGCTTCAGGTCATTGATGTTAACATTGAGCATTGCAGCTGCTCTCTGTGCAACATATTTATGAGAAGTTCCGTGGAAACCGTATCTTCTGATTCCATATTTTTCATAGTATTCATAAGGGATTGCATACAGATATGCTTCTGGCGGCATTGTCTGGTGGAAAGCTGTATCAAAAACACCAACCATCGGTGTGTCCGGCATCAGTTCCTGACAGGCTGCAATGCCGTATAAGTTCGGTGTATTGTGAAGCGGAGCCAGTTCCACACATTCTTCCAGAGCCGCAATCACAGCATCGTCAATCAATACAGATTCAGCAAACTTTTCGCCGGCGTGCACTACTCTGTGGCCTACTGCACCGATTTCATCCATGCTCTCAACAACACCGTGCTCCTTGTCCTGAATCGCGTCCAGAACCTGTCTGATTGCATCTTTGTGATCCTTCATCGGAACCTCTGTCTTAATCTTATCCATTCCAATCTTTTCATGGGTGATTACAGAACCATCCATTCCGATTCTTTCAACAAGACCTTTTGCGAGCAGTGTTTCTGTTGTCATTTCTAATACCTGATATTTCAGAGAAGAGCTGCCGCAGTTAATTACTAATACTTTCATTCCAATCCTCCGTATTTCTCATTTGTGTACTTCTTCAGTAGAATAACTCCAAAAATTATACACCCAATACCCTGTAAAATCAAGGAAAATTTATATTTCAATATAAGGTTTCATTCTTAACTGTCAAGACATATGTTACACTTTGAGAAATACTCTGCTACTACCTGATCGGGACTTTTGAAGTTCAATACCGTCTTTGCTGTACTGTTATATTTCTTCTCGTGTCTGGCTACTTTCTTCTTAAGCTCTTTCTC
>CASEOD010000070.1 GCA_949289445.1 uncultured Eubacteriales bacterium | reverse complement strand
GAGAAAGAGCTTAAGAAGAAAGTAGCCAGACACGAGAAGAAATATAACAGTACAGCAAAGACGGTATTGAACTTCAAAAGTCCCGATCAGGTAGTAGCAGAGTATTTCTCAAAGTGTAACATATGTCTTGACAGTTAAGAGTTTGACTTTCATAACCGCCAATTTACATTTGACAAGGAGCCAAAAAAAACATATAATATTATGTACGACAAATTAGAAAGAAAATCGGTTTGCCCTTTTATAGCTTCGCCTGGTATGGTTTGGGTCCTGCGCAATGAGATGCCGTGAACCTTGTCAGGTCCGGAAGGAAGCAGCAATAAGCGGAAGTTCTTATGTGCCGCAGATCAGCCTTCTCCAACGCCTGCGGAGCTATAAAAGGGCAACTTTTGTTTTGCGGAGAAAGTCTGAGAAGCCGGTGACAGAAGACTTTTTCTGGCGGATCGTCGGGGAGGTAACAGATGTACACAGCCTTATATCGAGCGCAGAGACCTGAGGTTTTCTCTGAGATTATCGGTCAGGATCATATTGTCCGGATTTTGAGAAATCAAATAAATACCGACACGGTCAGCCACGCTTATCTGTTTTGCGGAACCAGAGGTACGGGAAAAACCACTACAGCCAGAATATTGGCAAAGGCAGTCAACTGTCTGGATGAAGGTGAGAAACCTTGTGGTCACTGTGCCAACTGTATTTCCATAAAAGAGGGAAATTTTCTGGATGTCATTGAAATTGATGCGGCTTCCAACAACGGCGTGGATAATATCAGAGAACTTCGGGAAAGCGTCAAGTATCCGCCGGCAACCGGCCGCAGGAAAGTCTATATCATCGATGAGGTGCATATGCTTTCTGCAGGCGCTTTTAACGCTTTGTTAAAGACTCTGGAGGAACCGCCGGAAAATGTCATCTTTATTCTGGCGACTACGGACCCTCAAAAACTGCCCCAGACTATCTTATCGAGATGTATGAGACTGGACTTTAAAAGAGTTCCCGAAAAGATTCTTATGGAGCATATGGCGAGAATCTGTCGGGAGAAAGGGATTGACATCACAGACGGCGCGCTTCGTCTTCTTGCCGCTAACGCTGACGGTTCTGTGAGAGACGGGCTCAGCATTCTGGATCAGTGCCTTTCCGGAGGGGACAGAAAGCTGGATCGTGATATGATTCTGGAATTCCTGGGAACCGTGTCAGAAGAGTTTTTCATCACTCTGACCGACAAGGTTGCTCTTCACGATGTGGCCGGAGCGCTGGTTCTTCTGGATGAGGCTCTGCAGGAGGGAAAAGATGTCAAACAGCTGATGAAAGACTGGCTGAGTCATTACAGAAGCCTCCTGATCACAAAATATATTAAAAATGCAGAGGACATGCTGAACATGTCTGCAGAGAACATAGAGAAGCTGCGGGATCAGAGCGCTCAGATTTCTTTAGATGAGATTAACAGTGGTATTATCACTTTATCGAGAACGATCAATGATGCCAGGTATTCCAGTCAGCCGAGGATCCTGCTCGAACTGGCCATTGTAACCATTGCCTCGGGCCTGACAGAGGCGGCGCCTTTGGGAAATGCTGCGGGAAGCGGAGTAAGACCGATCCAGCAGGCTACCGTAAAGCCTCAGATATCTGCCCGGACATCGAGCGCATCAAATAGTGTAAAACCGGATGATAAACAATCGGAGCCTTTGCATCATGGAAAAGTGGATGATGATCCGGCAGCTGTACCCGAAGGGCAGAGTGCCGATGCAGAGATGCCGGAACTGACAGCCCACGATCTGGAAAACATCTGGAATCGGATTTTTGAGGAAGGTGAGGATATCAAGGGCAGTTTTAATCTGATCAGAACCGGAGCCATGCTGGCAGATATCGGCCGGCATGAATTTAAAGTTATCGCCAGAAGCGAGTTTACAAAACAGTATGTTGAGAGCAATCAGCAGCATATATGCCGCCTGATGGAAAATATCACAGGCAAACATCTTAAACTGGTATGCAGGACAGAAGCCCAGGAGGCAGATTCTCCGGAACAGGAGCAGGAGACACAGAAACTGGCAGATCGGATCAGCACAAGTCTGGGCATTGATGTAAAGATAGAATGAGCGGAATAAGCTGCGGTTTGTAATGGAACAGTATAAAGACGAAGGAGGACAACGAATATGGGAAAAGGTATGAGAGCCGGAAAGAAGCCTAAAATCGGCGGAGGCGGCGGAAATATGCAGAAACAGCTTCAGCAGATGCAGGCTATGCAGCGCCAGATGGAGCAGATGCAGGCTGAGCTTGAGGAAAAAGAAATCACCACCACTTCCGGAGGCGGCGCTGTCAGCGTTACCGTAAACGGGAAAAAAGAAATTGTAAACCTGACACTGGATAAAGACGTAGTGGACCCGGATGATGTAGAGATGCTTCAGGATCTGGTGACGGCAGCTGTCAATGAAGCGATGCGGCAGATCGATGAGATGTCAAATGCTGAAATGAGTAAGCTGACAGGCGGTCTGGGCATTCCGGGACTGATGTAATGAAACAGTATCCGAAACCTCTGGGCCGGTTGATCAATGAGCTTTCTAAGCTTCCGGGCATTGGCGGAAAAACAGCGCAGAGACTTGCTTTTCATATTCTGTCCTTAGAGGACAGAGAGGCAGAGGCACTGGCTCATGCCATTACGGAAGCGAAACATACCATGAAATACTGCTCTGTATGTGGAAATCTGACTGATGAGGATCCCTGCAGTATCTGCAGAGACAAGAATCGCAGACAGGACGTTATTTGCGTGGTGGAAAGCCCGAAAGATGTTATGGCTATGGAACGAATTAAAGAGTTTGACGGGCTTTACCACGTGCTGCACGGGGCCATTTCGCCTATGGACGGAGTGGGGCCTGAGGATATCAATTTGAAGCAGCTTATCGTAAGACTGCAGAACAGTGAAGTGAAAGAGATTATCCTGGCAACCAATCCGAACATCGAAGGAGAGGCGACCGCCATGTATATTGCAAGACTGATTAAGCCTTCCGGAATAAAAGTCAGCAGAATTGCCAACGGCATTCCTGTAGGCGGAGATTTGGAATATGCCGATGAAGTGACACTGCTGAAGGCCGTTGAGGGCCGCAGAGAACTGTAGATTACAGTCTGATACCTTCATCCTTGGCAATTTGAAGCAGATAAGCATATTTGGTTTTTGCCGCCAGCAGATTATAGGAAGCATAATCCACGGCAGCAGAGTCTGTTAATTCATTGAAAAGGTTTGTCGCCTGCTCCAGTTCGGAGCGGGCGCTTTTGATATAGGCGAGCATTTTTTTCTTTTCCGATTTCAATGGATCACGTCCTTTACTTGTTATTTAATTCTATTTTATTCCACTTGCGCATATTTTATACAGACAGTATCGAGTTTATTGGAGGAGTACTATATGGGAACTGAACTGGGAATATTTCTGACCTTTGGAGGATCACTGATTTTGATTTTTTTGCTGGGAAAGGCGCTGCTGGTTCCTTTGAAAATGATACTGAGACTTCTGGCTAACAGTCTGGCAGGTGCAGTGCTTCTGATTGTAATAAATTACATAGGACTAAATTTCGGAATCATGATCCCGATAAATGCGGTAAATTCTATAACCGTAGGAATACTCGGGATTCCGGGAGTGGTCGCGCTTCTTCTTCTGTGTAATTAGAGGAATTCTTTGCATGAAATATGTATATTGTATTATTTTTAATACAATCTTGACAATTGTGCGGTAATGTATTAAAGTGTTTTCATTATTGTTTTTCAAAACAAAAAGTAAGGGTTTAAAACAAATTTTTAGTTCACAGGAAAGAGAGAATTGGAGGAAAATCTTATGACTAAAAAAAGAATGAAAACAATGGACGGCAATACAGCTGCTGCACAGGTTTCCTATGCTTTTACAGACGTTGCCGCAATTTATCCCATCACCCCCTCATCCACCATGTCTGAAGTCGTGGATGAATGGGCTGCCTACGGAAAGAAAAATATCTTCGGTCAGACCGTAAAAGTGGCTGAAATGCAGTCTGAAGCAGGGGCAGCAGGTACCGTTCACGGTGCATTGTCCTCAGGCGCTCTCACCACTACATATACATCTTCTCAGGGACTCCTGCTGATGATTCCCAATATGTACAAGATTGCAGGAGAAATGCTTCCTGCGGTATTTCATGTGGCTGCAAGAACGGTTTCCAGCCATGCATTATGTATATTCGGAGATCATTCAGATGTTATGGCCACCAGACAGACAGGATTTGCCCTTCTGGCTTCCGGTTCTGTGCAGGAGGTTATGGATTTGGGGGCCGTGGCTCACCTTGCCGCCATCAGGGGAAGTCTGCCTTTTCTCCACTTTTTTGACGGATTCAGAACCTCCCACGAGATTCAGAAAATAGAAACCATAGAGTATGATGAACTGAGAAAACTGATTGATTTGAATGCAGTAGACAAATTCCGAAAGAGAGCTTTGAATCCTGAGCATCCGGTGATTCGAGGCACAGCACAGAATCCGGATATCTTCTTTCAGGCGAGAGAGGCTTCCAATAAATACTATAATGAACTCCCGGAAATTGTTGCTGAATATATGGACAAGATAGGTCAGCTGACAGGACGCAGATATCGACCGTTTGACTATGTAGGGGCTCCCGACGCGGAAAATATCATCGTCGCCATGGGATCTGTCTGTGAGACCATTGAGGAGTCCATGGAAAAGCTTCTCAAGGAAGGGCATAAGGTAGGACTGATTAAAGTTCGTCTATACAGACCTTTCGTAAAAAAGTATTTTATGGACGTGCTCCCTAAGACAGTTGAACGAATTGCGGTGCTTGACAGAACCAAAGAGCCGGGAGCCATGGGTGAACCTCTGTATGAGGATATCAGAACCATGCTTTACGGTGAGAAGTATGCACCGGAAGTTTACGGCGGAAGATACGGACTGGGGTCTAAGGATGTGACTCCGGGCATGATTCAGGCGGTTTATGACAACCTGTATCACAAACATCCAAAAGATCACTTTACGGTGGGTATTGAGGATGATGTAACAGGCCATTCTCTGGGTTATACTGTGGGCATTTCCAGAGAGCCGGAAGGAACCATCAAGTGTAAGTTCTGGGGACTTGGTTCTGACGGCACTGTAGGTGCAAACAAGACTGCCATCAAAATCATCGGTGATAAAACCGATCTGTATGCTCAGGGATATTTTGCCTATGATTCCAAGAAATCAGGCGGTGTAACCATTTCTCATCTGCGCTTTGGCAACCATCCTATCAAGTCGGCATATCAGATCAACCAGGCGGATTTTGTCGCCTGTCATAATCAGGCGTACCTCAGACAGTACGATATGCTGAAGGATCTGAGAAAAGGCGGAACGTTCCTGCTGAACAGTTTATGGTCTCCTGAAGAGATGGATATGCATCTGCCGGCATCTGTTAAACGTGCGCTTGCCAAGAAAGAGGCATCTTTCTATACGATTGATGCATGGAAGATCAGTGAGACCATCGGTCTGGGAAGCAGAATCAACATGATCATGCAGGCAGCTTTTTTCAAGCTGACAGAAGTGATTCCTGTAGATGATGCGATCAGATACCTGAAAGAGGGAATTGAAAAGACATATAAGAAAAAGGGTCAGCAGATTATCGACATGAACTTCAAAGCAGTGGATGAAGGAATCAATGCGATTCAGAAGGTCGAGATCCCTGAAAGCTGGATGAATGCAGAAGATCCGAAAGACAGAGCTCTGGATTTGCCTGAGTTCATTGAAGAGGTTCTGATACCGATGAACAGACAGGAAGGCGAGGATCTGCCTGTCAGCACTTTTGTGGAACGGGCAGACGGTTCTTTCCCTCTGGGAACCAGCAGATATGAGAAAAGAGGGGTGGCGGTGCATCTGCCGAAGTGGGACAAGACAAAGTGTATTCAGTGTAATCAGTGTTCCTTTGTCTGCCCTCATGCTGCAATCAGACCGATCCTCCTCAGCGAAAAAGAGCTGAGAGGAGCGCCTTCTGCATTTGAAACCATCAAGGCTCAGGGAACAGGCCTGGAAGGGCTGTATTACAGAATGCAGTTATCGGCTCTTGACTGCATGGGATGCGGAAACTGTGCCGATATTTGTCCGGCAAAGGAAAAAGCGCTTAAGATGGAGGCATATGCAAACGTGGTAGGTGAAGCGGATAACTGGGATTTTGCCATGACTGTTCCAAAGAAAGAACTTTTGATTCGGAAAAAGACTGTAAAAGGAAGTCAGTTCTGTCAGCCATACTTTGAGTTTTCCGGAGCCTGTGCGGGATGTGGGGAAACTCCGTATCTAAAGGTTATTACACAGCTTTTCGGAGACAGAATGATGATTGCCAATGCTACGGGATGTTCCTCCATTTGGGGTGCATCAGCGCCTTCCATGCCGTACTGCACCGATGAGAAGGGGCATGGACCTGCCTGGGCTAACTCTCTCTTTGAGGACAATGCTGAGTTTGGCTACGGTATGCTTCTGGCAACAAAACAGATTCGTGACAAGATAGAAAGCAATATGAAAGCTCTTCTGGAACTGGATATTGACGATGAGATGAAGGATACCTTCAAAGAGTGGCTGGAATACAAAGATCACGGAGAGGAATCCATCGGCGCAAGCAGAAAGGTGCTGGAATCCATTGAAAATATGAAAACTTCCGATGAAGTTCTCAAACAGCTTGCCGACAGAATTCTGCGCTATCAGGATTATCTGGTGAAGAAGTCAGTCTGGGCCATCGGCGGTGATGGCTGGGCTTACGATATCGGCTACGGCGGTCTTGATCACGTGCTCGCATCCGGTGAGAATATCAACGTACTGGTATTTGACACAGAAGTTTATTCCAATACAGGAGGACAGGCATCCAAGGCTACTCCTGCAGCGGTTATTGCAAAGTTTGCGGCTTCAGGAAAGAAAATAAAGAAAAAGGATCTTGGAATGATGGCTATGTCCTATGGCTATGTTTACGTGGCACAGGTAGGCATGGGCGCTGACAAGAATCAGTTCATCAAAGCGGTAACGGAGGCGGAGGCCTATGACGGGCCGTCTCTGATCATCGCTTATGCCCCATGCATCAATCACGGACTGAAAAAAGGAATGGGAAAATCTCAGGAAAATATTAAGGATGCAGTAGAGTCGGGATACTGGCATCTGTACAGGTATAATCCGGAACTCAAGAAACAGGGCAGAAATCCGTTTATCATGGATTCCAAGGCGCCTGTGAAGCCGTTCAGAGATTTTATCATGGGACAGAACCGATATGCCTCTCTGGCAAAGGAATTCCCGCAGAAGGCCGATAAACTCTTCGCAATGACAGAGAAAGACGCAAAAGAGAAATACGAGAGCTACAGAAAACTGGCAGAAGATTAAACTCATAAAGGACGGTATGCCGGCATGGTGAAAGCAGCACCGTCCTTTCTTTACGGATACAAAACCCGGGTTTTGTTATTCTGGCTTTCTGATAAGCAGAGATACAAATTCTCTTCATGGATAAAAAAAGAGACGCATTGCGCGTCTCTTCAGCATTTGTATCAGGAGAAGATTCCCAGCTTGAAGAAAGTATCCAGCTGTCCCAGCAGCACCAGTACCATGAGCAGCGGTGCTGTGAACTTAAGACAGAAATCAAAGAATTTCTGTGTTCGGAATGTGTTTCCGTTTAGGGTCACTTCCTTGTCAACCAGTTCTGTCGGAAGAATAATAGCCATGTAGCATGCGCCCAGAGGCATCAGGATACCTTCAGAAATCAGATCAAAGCTGTCAAGCCAGGTGCCCTGTCCGAAAATCTGAGGAAAACCGTTTCCGCCCAAACCGTCAAGAGCTACAAATACTCCTTCAATACCGATGATGATACCCATAATGGTAACTACGGTTTTTCTGTTCAAAGGTTTGCCCTTTTCAGCCCGCTTGTCCATCACTGTAGAGCTGACAGCTTCCAGCAGAGCAATGGAGGAAGTGATGGCTGCAATAAATACCAGTCCGTAGAAGATGAATCCGAAAATAGGACCGAATTTTCCCATGGCGGAAAAGACTGTCTGCAGCGTGATAAAGAGCAGTCCCGGACCGCTGCCCGGCTCCAGACCGGCCGCAAATACTGCCGGCATGATAGCAAGTGCAGCCATGATGGCAATGAGTGTATCGGCAAAAGGAATGATCAGAGCGCTTCTTTCCAGGCTGGCATCTTTTTTCATGTAAGAACCGTAAGTGATGGTGATACCCATGCCCAGGGAAAGTGAGAAGAACATCTGACCGCCTGCCGCAGCAAGAACGTTGATAATGCCTGCACCTTTGAAAACTGTCCAGTCAGGCTTGAAGATGAATTCTAACCCTTCTGATGAGCCGGGCAGGGTGACACTTCTGATAATTACGATTAGCAGCGCAAAGAACAGGGCAGGCATTGCCACTTTGGTAAACTTTTCGATACCGCTGGAAACACCGCCTCTGACGATGAGAATTGTCAGCAGTACGAAGATTACGGTGTAGATTACGCTGTCTACCTGATTGGTTACAAAAGCATTAAAATATTCTGCGCTGTCTGTTTCGCCTACACCGAAACCTGTACCGAACAGATCTCCGAGATTGGCAATGGCGTATTTTACGCAGTAGCCTCCCAGCATGCAGTAAAAGCCTAGAATCAATAACGGTGAAATCCATCCGAACCAGCCGATAAAAGCATATTTCTTGCTCAGAGATTCATATGCGGCAATAACACCTTTGCCGGAATGTCTTCCCAGAGCCAGCTCTCCCAGACAGATGACATAGCCGACGAAAATAACTAGAAGCACATAGAGGATCAGAAAGGCGAAACCGCCGTTCATACCCATCTTATAGGGAAAACCCCATAAATTTCCAAGACCTACTGCGGAGCCGATTGCGGCCATTAAAAAGCCGAAATTACTGCCCCACTGGCCTTTTTCGTGATGATGTTCCATAGAATAAAGCCCTCCTATTCTTGGTTACAAAATAATTTCGTACCTTACATTATATCGACAAGAAAAAACATTGTCAACAGGAACATAAAAATGATAATGAGAATTGTTTTTGAAAACAAATCCTTGAGAAAATATGAGTCAGAACCATGGTTAGTGAACAAATTCATCAAAAAACTCAGGAGGTTAATCCTGAGTTTTTGTTTAAATTATTATAATGCTTTTGTCTGTAAATGTAAAGGTTTAGAATAATGTAGTGAATCCCAGGAAGGAATTGAGCTGTACGAGCAGAAGTCCGATAAGAAGAATCGGAATCAGATATTTCCAGCAGAAATCACAGAACGCTTTTGTCTTGTAAGTGCTTCCTGAGAGAATTTCGTCGTCCAGATAACCTCTTCTGGTCCAGCCAAGCATAATTGCCATGAACAGTGCGCCCAGAGGCATCAGCAGTCCTTCTGCCACCAGATCGAATACGTCCAGCCAGCATTTTCCGGAGTCAGGTCCCAAAGTAGCAAGAAGAGGATTCCAGAAACCGGTCATTCCAAGTCCGTCTGCGGATACCAGAGTGGATCCGAGGAGAGGAACGATTGCGAAAATCAGAGACATCTTTACTCTGCTTGGGCTCTTTCCTTTTCTGATCTGTGCATCCAGCATAGCGGATACAGCGCCTTCCATCATGCCGATGGAAGAAGTCAGCGCAGCAAAGAATACCAGAACGAAGAAAATGAAGCCAAAGATAGGACCGGAAGTTCCCATGCCCTGGAATACAGACTGCAGGGATACGAACAGTAATCCCGGACCGCTGCCCGGTTCCAGACCGGCTGCAAATACTGCAGGCATAACTGCCATGGCGGCCAGAATGGCTACGATAGTGTCTGCTGCAGGAATGATTACAGCATTAGCTTCCAGATTCTGCTTTTTGTCCAGATAAGAACCGTATGTAACCAGACATCCCGATGCCAGTGAAATTGAGAAGAACATCTGGCTTCCTGCCTGACCCAAAACTTTCAGCCAGCCTAACCCTTTGAACGGTGTGAAGTCAGGCTTGAAGATGAATTCGAGACCGGCACCTGCGCCCGGAAGTGTGCAGGCTCTGATTACAACGACAACCAGCATGATAAACAGAGCAGGCATAGCTATCTTTGTGAACTTTTCGATACCGCCGGATACACCGCCCAGTACGATAATTACTGTCAAAACCAGGAATACCAGTCCGTATACGATAGGGGAAGCTGTTCCTCCTCCGACAAATTCATTAAAATATGATCCGCTGTCCGTCTCACCGATACCCCAGCCTGCGCCAAAGATATCGCCGAAGTTTGCAACCATGTATTTCATAACGTATCCGCCGAAAGTACAGTAGAAACAAATCAGAAAGAACGGCACGGCTGTTTCGATAATTCCGTTGAAAGTAAAACGGGAGTCCGCCGCGCGGTATGCCTCGATACAGGCTTTGCCTGTTTTACGTCCCAGAGAAATCTCGCCCAGCATGGTAGGATAGCCTACGACAACTGCCAGAATCAGATACAGTAATAAGAAAATAAATCCGCCGCCGGCACCCATTTTATACGGGAAACCCCAAAGGTTGCCCAGGCCTACAGCGGAACCGATGGATGCCATCAGGAATCCAAAGTTGGAGTTAAAACCACCTTTACTCTGTTCCATTGAACTACCTCCTAAAAAATTAAATAAATGCATTAAAATAATTTCTTTTTGTTATTATACGTCTCTTTCGGCAAAAGTGTCAACATGTATACACGGGAGAGCACGGAATTGTCTGAAAATATAAAAGATAAGGTCCCCGGACAAACCGGGGACCTTATCTTTTAATGCATTTATTTAATTTTTTAGGTGATAGGATTTAGAATAGATTCAGAGCAAAGAAACTGTTCATCTGTCCTACCAGAATAAACACCAGGAATATTGGGGCGATCCATTTGAAGCAGAACTTGACAAATCCTTTGGATTTATAGCTGCTGCTTAATTCAACCTCATCGTCAATATAGTCAGATCTGATCCAGCCCAGAAGAATTACCATGAAGAGACATCCCAGCGGCATCATGAACCCTTCCGCGAAAAGATCAAAGGTATCAAGCCATGTTGAGAGGCCGAACGGTTTTGGAAGAGGACCTGCACCCAGTGCATCCACTGCAACGATGACAGAACCTATTGTGGTGACCGCAATAATGGTCCAGCTGATCTTTGTACGATTAGGTCTCTTGCCTTTATCTTCCGCTCTATCCATGAATGCGGACACGGCGCCTTCCAGCATACCGATGGAGGAAGTCAGCGCCGCAAAGAGCACCAGAAGATAGAATACGACACCGAAGATCGGACCGGCAGAACCCATGGAATTAAATACAGACTGCAGTGTTACAAACAGCATGCCCGGTCCCGCTGCAGGGGAAAGTCCCGCTGCGAAGGTCGCAGGAATTGTGGCAAGAGCTGCCAGAAGAGCCACACTGGTATCCATGAGAGGTACCAGAAGAGCGTTCTTTTCCAGGTTCTCTTTTTTATCTAAGTAGGAGCCGTATACGATCATACAGGATGATGCCAGAGACAGCGAGAAGAAGATTTGGCCTCCTGCCGACGCCAGCACGGTAATCCAGCCGGTTCCCTTAAATACTTCAAAGTTAGGTTTGAAAATAAATTCAAGCCCTTCAGCCGCTCCGGGCAGAGTGCAGCTTCTGATTACTGTAATGATCAGAAGAACCGCAAGTCCCGGCATTGCAACGGAGCAGAATTTTTCAATACCGCCGGATACACCGCCCATGACAATGAGTACAGTGACGATGATGAAAATACCGGTATAAATAAGGGCAGGAGCGCCGCTGCCTACAAATGTTTCAAAGAAAACACCGCTGTCCTCGCCGTTAATACCAAAGTCAGCACCGAAGATATCTCCCAGATTGGCGACCAGATATTTCAGTACGTATCCTCCCAGCACGCAGTAAAATGTCAGAAGGAAAAACGGAGACAATGTGGCTATCCAGCCGTTGAATGCAAAACGACGGTCAGCTTTTTCGTAGGAGCCGATCGCTGCTTTCTGTCCCTTTCTTCCGATGGCAAATTCCCCGAGCATGCAGGGATAGCCGATAAACACTGCCATCAGAAGGTACAGAATCAGGAAGGCAAATCCGCCGCCATTCCCCATTTTATACGGGAACCCCCACAGATTGCCCAGCCCAACCGCTGAACCGACGGCAGCCATCAGAAATCCGAAGTTGGATTTGAATTGACCTTTACTGTTATCCAAAATATTCACCTCCACATGTGATGATAGTTGATAAATCAGAAATAAATCCGCAGTTTCATTATATTCACAGCCGAAAGTGGAGACAATGGGCCGGAAGGCAAATAGTACTTCAGTATTAGCGTGAAAAAAGCAAAATCGTACTATGGTTTATACGAAAACCGGATGATATTTCGGCAAAACCTAAACTGAAGGTTGTCTGACAGGAAAAGATAGGGTAAAATGAAATACGGATTATTGATGATTCAAATAGCATTTTGGGAGTGTAAAAATGGCAATTGAAAAGGTAAAAGAGTACTTTGAAAAGTTTGGTATCAGGGATCGGATTCGGGAGTTTGACGTTTCCAGTGCAACTGTGGATTTGGCAGCAGAAGCTGTGGGGGTTGAGGGTGCCAGAATCTGTAAAACCCTGTCTTTCAAAAGTCAGAACGGATGTATTCTGATCCAGATGGCAGGAGATGGAAGAATTGACAATCGCAAGTTTAAGGATTTCTTCGGGGTTAAAGCAAAAATGCTCACTGCTGAAGAGGTGGAGTTTTATACCGGACACGGAATTGGCGGCGTATGCGCTTTTGCAATTGAAAACCCCGACGTGGAAGTCTACTGCGACATTTCGCTGCAGCGATTTGAGACAGTGTTTCCTGCATGCGGCAGTTCAAACAGCGCTATAGAACTGACCTGTGAGGAGATTTTCCGGTATTCACGGGCAAAGAGCTGGATCGATGTAGCAAAACTGCCGGAACAGGAGAACCATGATGGAGAAACACGATAAGAAGTTACTGATAAAGAAAGAAGCCAGAAGAATTCTCTTCTGCACAGCAGGAGCCCTTCTTTATGCTTTCAATCTGAAGAGCTTTGTCAGAACCGGCGGACTGTTTCCGGGAGGCTTTGCGGGTATTACGCTGCTGATTCAGCAGATTGGCGATACTTTTTTTCATGTGTCCCTGCCTTACACCCTGATTTATATTCCGCTGAATTTAATACCTATTTATATAGGCATCCGGTATCTGGGCAAAAGATTTACCTTTTATTCGATTTATATGATTGTACTCAGCAGTTTTATGACGGATATGCTTCCGTCTGTGACCATTACCTATGATGTGCTGCTGATCTGCATCTTTGGCGGTATCGTAAACGGAGCGGCAATTTGTCTGTGTCTGTTTGTGGGAGCCAGCGGGGGAGGAACGGATTTCATCTCGATTTATTTCACTCAGAAGCGGGGTATTGACACCTGGAACTATATCTTTATGGGCAATGTCTGCATTCTGATTGTGGCAGGAATTCTGTTCGGATTTGACAAAGCCCTGTATTCCATTATTTTTCAGTTCTGTTCCACACAGGTGATTCAGACCCTGTACAAACGGTATCAGAAGCATACCCTGCTGATTATCACTGAGCAGCCCAATGTGCTTTACGGAAGAATCAAGGAGATTACCAACCATGATGCCACGCTGTTCAGAGGAATCGGCTGCTATCAGGGGGCAGAGAGGAATATGCTGTATTCGGTGGTTTCCAGTGAAGAGGTCAACAAGGTTCTGAGCGCCATCAGAGAAGCAGACCCTCAGGCTTTTGTAAATGTAATCAAAACATCTCAGATTGACGGCTGGTTTTACAACAGACCAAATGATTAAGAAAACGATAAAGAAAAAAACGAAGGAGAGTTGCGGCAATGAATTTTTTGGAAGAAAGAATCATCAGAGACGGTGTGGTGAAAGAAGGAAATGTTCTGAAAGTAGACAGTTTCTTAAATCATCAGATGGATATTCAGCTCTTTGAGCAGATGGGAGAAGAGTTCAAGAAAAGGTTTGCGGGTAAAAAAATCAATAAAATCCTGACGATCGAAGCTTCAGGCATCGGTATTGCCTGCATTGCGGCCAGATACTTTGAGGTACCGGTAGTCTTTGCAAAGAAAGCAAAGAGCATCAACATAGACGGAGAAATGTACACTGCGGAGGTGGAGTCGTTCACTCATAAAACGAAGAATCAGGTTATCGTGTCTAAGAAATTCCTTGGTGAAGGCGACAAAGTGCTGATCATCGATGATTTTCTGGCCAACGGCTGTGCGCTCCAGGGACTCATTCAGCTGGTGCAGGCTGCGGGAGGACAGGTGGAAGGCATTGGAATTGCCATTGAAAAGGGATTTCAGCCGGGAGGACAGATTATACGAAATCTGGGATATCAGCTGGAATCTCTGGCAATTGTGGACGCCATGGATCATGTCAGCGGTGAGATCACTTTCAGAGAACAGTAGACAATTCAGGAGGATATATGAAGAACAGTATCAGTAATATTTATCAGCTGGATGGAAGAGTGCCTGTAGGACGGGCAATTCCATTCGGTCTGCAGCACATCCTGGCAATGTTTGTTGCAAATATTGCGCCGATTATCATCGTGGCTGGAGCATGCGGTCTGTCTGCTTCCGATACGGCCATGCTGATCCAGAGCGCTATGATTATTGCGGGAATCGGAACGGCGATTCAGCTGTATCCTGTATGGCGGCTGGGTTCAGGCCTGCCTATTGTAATGGGCATCAGTTTTACCTTCGTTTCCATATTCTGCTTTATTGGACCTGCTTACGGGTACGGAACAATTCTGGGGGCCACTCTGGTAGGCGGTATTCTGGAAGGTACGCTGGGTCTCTTTGCAAAATACTGGACAAAGCTGATTACACCGGTTGTTGCCGCAAGTGTAGTGACTTCCATCGGATTTTCTCTTTTGTCAGTTGGAGCGGCCTCTTTTGGGGGAGGCAGCGGCGCTGAAGACTTCGGTTCCGCTCCCAATCTGATTCTGGGCAGTATCACTCTGGTCTGCTGTATCGTATTCAACATTGTGGCAAAATCCTACTGGAAACAGCTTTCTGTTTTATTCGGCCTGATTGTGGGATACATTGCGGCAGTATTCATGGGCATGGTGGATTTCACAGGCCTCAGTGATGCAGGAATCATCACACTGCCGAAACTTATGCCTTTTAAACCCGAATTCCATCCGGGGGCAATTGTTTCCGTCTTTCTGATTTTCCTGGTTTCGGCAACAGAGACTATTGGAGATACGTCTGCACTGGCTTCCACCGCCCTTGGCAGAAATGCCAAAGAAAAAGAGACTTCAGGTTCCATCGCCTGTGACGGTTTTATCAGTGCGCTGTCATCAGTGTTCGGCTGTCTGCCGATTACTTCCTTCAGTCAGAATATCGGTCTGGTTGCCATGACAAAGGTAGTCAACAGATTTACCATTCTTATGGGGGCGATCATTATGATTCTGGCAGGGCTGTTTCCCATTTTCGGAGCATTTCTCGCTACGCTGCCGGAAGCAGTTCTTGGGGGATGCACCATTATGATGTTTGGAACCATTGTTGTCAGCGGTATTCAGATGATTTCCCGCTGCGGTTATACACAGAGAAACATCAGCATCGTTGCGCTGTCCCTCAGTGTGGGCATCGGTTTTACACAGGTGCCTGAGATCTTTTCTATTTTCCCTCAGATTATACAGAATGTCTTTGCGGAAAACTGCGTGGCAGTGGTATTTCTGGTGGCAATCATTCTGAATCTGGTGCTGCCGAAAAATATGGAGGCCGCCGGCGCGGCAGAAGATATGGAAAATATCTGTGAGGCAGAATGAAGCATGCCGAAAAAGTGAATAAAAGTTCCGGAAGACAGTGCGCCTGCACTGTTTTCTTTTGTAAAGACACAGATATAAAGACACGAAAAAACGAGAACATTTGTTTGCGGAAACTGCCCGGATATGTTATACTGAAAAACGGTAAAAGAATATTTTCTGGGAATAAATAGAAGTTGAAAAGAAATTTATATTGGATTAAGATAAGATGGTGTTAAGTCGAATCCATCGGATATCGCAAAGGAGTTTTCAGCATGGATCATTTTAAACTCGTATCGGAATATGCACCTACGGGTGATCAGCCTCAAGCTATAGAAACGCTGGCAGACGGCGTACTGCAGGGAAAGAAGCATCAGACTCTGATGGGGGTAACAGGTTCAGGGAAGACCTTTACCATGGCCAATATCATTGAAAAGGTGAACAAGCCCACTCTGGTTATCTCCCATAACAAGACTCTGGCGGCTCAGCTTCACGGTGAGTTTAAGGAGTTTTTTCCTGAAAATGCGGTAGAATATTTTGTGTCCTACTATGACTATTACCAGCCGGAGGCATATGTTCCTTCTACAGATACCTATATAGAAAAGGATTCTGATATCAACGAGGAAATTGAGAAACTGCGCCATTCGGCCACAGCAGCGCTGGCTGAGCGGAGAGATGTCATCATCGTTGCTTCCGTTTCCTGCATCTATGGACTGGGAAGTCCTTTTGACTATGAGAATCAGATGATTTCTCTGCGGCCCGGCATGGAAAAGCCCCGGGGAGAGATTCTGAGGAAACTGGTGGATATCCAGTATAACAGAAATGACCTGGCTTTTGAGCGAGGTTCCTTCAGAGTGCGGGGAGATGTTATTGACGTGTTTCCTGCAGGTTCAGACAAGGCTGTTCGCATTGAACTGTTCGGTGATGAAATAGAATCCATCAAAGAGATGAACCCGCTGACCGGGGAGATTCTGGGGCTGCGTAACCACATTGCCATTTATCCGGCATCCCACTATGTTACTTCTAAGGAAAACATGGAAAGGGCGCTGGTGACCATAGAAGAAGAGCTTGAGCAGCGGATTCAGTGGTTCAAGGACAGAGGGAAGCTGCTTGAGGCGCAGAGAATAGAACAGAGAACCCGCTACGATATGGAAATGCTGAGAGAAATCGGCACCTGCAAGGGTATTGAAAACTATTCGCGCCACATCAACGGGCTGGCTCCTGGAACCAGACCCTATACTTTAATGGACTATTTTCCGGAGGATTTCCTGCTGATGATCGACGAGTCTCATGTCATGCTGCCGCAGCTTCGGGCCATGTATGCCGGAGACCGATCGCGAAAATCCTCTCTGGTGGAATACGGTTTCAGACTGCCGTCAGCGCTGGACAACAGACCGCTGCAGTTTGAGGAATGGCAGCAGCTTGTGAACCAGGCAATTTATGTCAGCGCAACGCCTGCGCCTTATGAAAAAGAGATGGCAGGAGGTATTACGGCAGAACAGATTATCAGACCTACGGGACTTTTGGATCCTCCGATCGATGTTCGCAGGACAGAGGGACAGATAGATGATTTGATTGGAGAACTGAAACAGACAGCAGCCAGAGGCGAAAGAGCTTTTGTCACTACCCTGACGAAAAAAATGGCAGAGAGTCTGACAGATTATCTGACTGATGCCGGAATCAGAGTCAGATACCTTCATTCAGAGGTGGATACTCTGGAGCGTCTGGAAATCATCCGGGATCTGCGTCTTGGCGAATTTGATGTGCTGGTGGGGATCAACCTGCTCAGGGAGGGACTGGACATCCCTGAGGTTTCTCTGGTCGCTATTCTGGATGCAGATAAAGAAGGCTTCCTGAGAACAGAAACTTCACTGATACAGACCATCGGCAGAGCGGCAAGAAATGCAGACGGCAGAGTGATTATGTATGCCGATTATGTGAGCAAAGCCATGAAGGCCGCCATTGAAGAAACAGAAAGAAGACGAACTATTCAGAATCGGTATAACGAGGAACACGGTATTACGCCGAAGAGTGTACAGAAGTCGGTAAGAGCCGTTATCGAAGCAACCAGACCGGCAGAAGAAGAGAGCAGACACAAAGGAAAGAAACCGCTGGAAATGACACAGAAGGAACTGAGAGACTTTGTGAAGGAACTGGAAAAGGAAATGAAACAGGCTGCCGCAGACCTGCAGTTTGAGCGGGCAGCACAGCTTCGAGATCAGATATTTGAATATAAGACCAGACTGGTATAGCCCGGATGAGATTATATCCCGGCATGTGCCGTCCGACTGAAACAGACAAGGAGAATGTTACATGGCAAACGAAATCATCGTAAAAGGTGCCAATGAGAATAACCTGAAACATATTGATGTAAGAATCCCGAGAGACAAGCTGGTTGTTCTGACGGGACTTTCCGGTTCGGGCAAATCCTCACTGGCCTTTGATACCATATATGCGGAAGGGCAGAGACGTTATGTGGAAAGTCTGTCCTCCTATGCGAGACAGTTTCTGGGTCAGATGGATAAACCGGATGTGGAAATGATTGAAGGATTATCACCGGCGATTTCTATCGATCAGAAAACCACCAGCAAGAATCCCCGTTCCACGGTTGGAACTGTGACAGAAATCCACGATTATCTGAGACTGCTTTATGCCCGTATCGGTCAGCCTCACTGTCCTGTCTGCGGGAAACCCATCACCAGCCAGACTGTGGATCAGATGGTGGATACGATTATGGAATATCCGGAAGGCACCAAGCTGATGATTATGGCGCCGGTTGTACGTCAGCGCAAAGGGGAACACGAGAAAATACTGGAGCGTATCCGGAAAGAAGGATTTACGAGAGCAAGAATCGACGGAGAAATCCGTCTTCTTGACGAAGATGAAATAAAACTGGACAAAAAGTTCAAACATACCATTGAGATCGTAGTGGATAGGATTATTGTCAGACCGGGACAGGAAAGCCGTATTTCAGAAGCGGTGGAACTGGCTATGCATCAGGGTGACGGACTGGTTGTGGTACAGTTCATCGACAGGGATTATCAGGCGGAAAAGACTTTTTCCACCAAGCTGGCCTGTCCTGAGCATGGCGTCAGCATTGAAGAACTGGAGCCGAGAATGTTTTCGTTTAACAGTCCTTTTGGCGCATGCCCTTCCTGCAACGGTCTGGGGTTCACTCAGAAAATCGATCCGGATCTGATCATTCAGACGGACAAAAGCGTCATCAAAGGAGCTTTGGGCACGATTTTTGCCTCCATGGAGTTCTCCGGATTTTACAGACAGATGATAGATGCGCTGGCAAGAGAACACGGTGTGGATTTGACGGTGCCGTATAAGGATCTGCCTGAGAAATTCAAAAAAGAACTTCTTTACGGGACAGGAACACGTCATCTGAAATACACCTATACCAGCCGCAGTTCCGGGGCAGTATCTTATCGTGACCATCCTTTTGAGGGAGTGATCAATAATGTGGAGCGGCGTTATCGGGAGACCAGTTCTGACTTTATGAAAGAACGGATGGCGAAATATATGACAGTGCGGGAGTGTCCTGACTGCAGAGGAAAACGTCTGAAACCGGAGGTTCTCGCCGTGACAGTGGGAGGAAAGAATCTGGCTGAGCTTTCCGATATGTCCATTCGCGAGGCTTATGCCTTTATCGATAAGCTGGAGCTGACAGAGAAAGAGCAGATCATAGGACGGCAGATCATTAAGGAGATTAAGGCCAGACTGGGATTTCTTATCAATGTGGGGCTGGATTATCTGACTCTCTCCCGGGCTGCGGGGACTTTGTCCGGCGGAGAATCTCAGAGAATCAGACTTGCCACACAGATCGGCTCCAGTCTTATGGGCGTACTGTATATTCTGGACGAGCCAAGCATCGGCCTTCATCAGAAAGACAATGAGAAACTGCTGCGAACCCTTCGCGAACTGACTGATCTGGGCAACACCCTTCTGGTGGTGGAACATGATGAAGACACCATGTATGCGGCAGATCATATCATCGATATCGGTCCTGCCGCCGGTATTTACGGCGGGGAACTTGTAGCTCAGGGCACTGTAGAGGATATTAAGGCGTGTCCGGAGTCCATTACAGGGCAGTATCTGTCAGGAAAACGTGTTATCCGGGTTCCGGAGCGCAGGCGGGAAGGCAACGGTAAATTCATCACCATTAAAGGTGCGGCAGAAAACAACCTGAAACATATCGATGTGGATATACCACTGGGAAAATTTGTCTGCGTGACAGGTGTTTCCGGTTCCGGCAAGAGCAGTCTTATCAATGAGATTCTTTACAAAGGAGCGGCCAGAATCATCAATAAGACAAAGGAACCGGCGGGAAAGCACGATGAGATCCTGGGACTTGAAAATATCGACAAAATCATTGACATCGATCAGTCACCTATCGGAAGAACACCGAGATCCAATCCGGCCACATACACCGGTATGTTTACCTTTATCCGAGATCTCTTTGCTTCACTGCCTGAGTCCAAGATTCGAGGATTTGAGAAAGGCAGATTCAGTTTTAACGTAAAAGGCGGACGGTGTGAAGCCTGCAGCGGAGATGGTATCATCAAAATCGAGATGCATTTTCTGCCTGATGTATATGTGCCTTGCGAAGTCTGCAAGGGGAAAAGGTACAACAGAGAAACGCTGGAAGTAAAATACAAGGGGAAAAGCATTTTTGACGTGCTGGACATGAGCGTTGCAGAAGCACTGGAATTCTTTCAGAATCTGCCGTCGATAAAGCGTCATCTGGACACCTTGAATGAGGTTGGTCTTGACTATATCAAGCTTGGACAGCCATCCACCCAGCTGTCGGGAGGAGAGGCTCAGAGAATCAAGCTGGCCTCAGAGCTTTCCAAGAGAAGTACCGGAAAAACCTTATACATTCTCGATGAGCCGACCACCGGCCTGCATTTTGCTGATGTGGATAAACTGGTTTCTGTGCTGGACAAGCTGGTTGATGCCGGAAATACCGTGGTGGTTATTGAGCATAATCTGGACGTAATCAAGCGGGCAGACTATGTCATTGACCTGGGGCCTGACGGAGGGAACAGGGGCGGTACCATTGTGGCGACCGGAACCCCGGAGGACATCGCAGCCTGCAGTGATTCTTACACAGGAGAGTTCTTGAAGAAAATTCTGAAATAGTGTATAATAAATTCATTATACGTGTTTAGAACCCCTGTTTTTATGGGTGAACATGGCAAATATACAGCACTGAATGTAAAAGGAGATCGTTCCAATGATTAAAAACGAAAACCTGACGATGCTTACGGATTTTTATGAAATCACCATGGCAAACGGATATTTACAGTCAGGTCAGATGAAGGAGGATATCGCTTATTTCGATATGTTCTTCAGGAAGGTTCCCGACGGAGGCGGTTATGCCATCATGGCGGGTGTTGAACAGATAATTGATTATCTGAAAAATTTAAAATTTACGGAAGAGGATATTGCATATCTGCAGGAGAAGGAAATGTTCTGTCAGGACTTTCTCAATTATCTGCGAAATTTCAGGTTTACCTGTGATGTATGGGCTGTGCCTGAGGGCACGCCGATCTTTCCCCATGAGCCTGTTCTGACAGTGAGAGGACCGGTGATACAGGCCCAGTTTGTTGAAACAATGCTTCTTCTGATTTTCAACCATCAGAGTCTGATTGCCACTAAGGCTTCCAGAATTGTCAGAGCGGCGAAGGGAAGACCTGTGATGGAGTTTGGTACCAGAAGGGCTCATGGTACGGCGGCAGCTGTCTATGGCGCCAGAGCAGCCTATATCGGAGGCTGTGCAGGCACCGCATGTACCATTGCAGACAGAGATTTCGGCATTACGGCGCTGGGCACCATGGCGCACAGCTGGGTGCAGATGTTTCCTAATGAATACGAAGCCTTTAAGCGCTATGTGGAAATCTATCCGGATAACTGCACTCTGCTGGTGGATACCTACAATGTACTGAAATCGGGTGTACCCAATGCGATTAAGGTTTTCAAAGAGATGAAACCGAAGAAGATGGCGATTCGTATCGACAGTGGTGACGTTGCTTATCTGACAAAGAAAGCGAGAAAAATGCTGGACGATGCGGGACTTACGGAATGTACCATTACTGTTTCCAACTCTCTGGATGAATATATTATCAGGGATGTCATTATGGAAGGTGCAAAGATCGATTCCTTTGGCGTGGGAGAACGTCTGATTACGGCCAAATCCGAGCCGGTGTTCGGCGGTGTTTACAAACTGGCGGCGCTGGAAGAGGAAGGAACCATTATTCCGAAGATAAAGATTTCCGAAAACGTGGAAAAAATCACCAATCCGGGCTTTAAGACTTTGTATCGTCTTTACGACAAAGAGACCAACAAAGCTCTGGCTGATGTGATTACCGTTGACGGAGAGGAAATTCCGGAGGTGGACGGATATGAGATTTTCGACCCCAATGCAGTATGGAAAAAGAAACGACTGTCTAATTTTTATGTGAGAAACCTGCGTGAACAGCTTTTCGATAAAGGCCGCTGTGTCTATGAATGTCCTTCCATTGAGGAGATAAGGACTTACTGTCAGGATCAGATGGAGACTCTGTGGGGAGAAACCCTGCGTTTTGAAAATCCACAGACCTATTATGTGGATCTTTCGCAGAAGCTGTGGAACATGAAGAATGAACTCATTGAAAACTATACTGTCAGATAGATGGATATGATTGGGTTTTAATCATAATTCGGAAAAAATATTTATAAAAGTTGTCCCAAAATTCCTTTTTGATTAGTTGTATTGAAAGAGACTGATTGAAAAGGAATTTTTTGATGCAGAAGAAACTGTTTAATGATATGATAATGTTATAATTTATAATTAGGAAAGCTATTTACTAATGGGCATACAATTTTAGACAGGACAGATAAGCGGAAATACAAGTTCAACTGCAGATCTGTGACCGATAAAACAGTTTTTTACAAAAAGAGGAGGAAACAGACGATGAGGAAGTTTAAACTTGTGATGATCATGGCAGCAGGCTGCATCTTGGGGTATATGCTTCATTATTTCGTGTTTTGCGAGATGATCACTTGGTTTGTACCGTATGATTCTGTGGTATATCTGCCACTGCTGATTCTGTCAGTGCTGTTTTGTATCTTTGGGGTAACAGCAGTTTTGTTCATTCTGTGTTACAGACGGATAACGAAAAGACTGTATCTTTCTCTTCTGGTGATATATGGTCTGCTGCTGATTCTGATGCTCTTTGGCAGATCTGCAACCGAAAGGCTTTTTATTCTGAACCCACTGACATCTCTGAGGGAGATAACAGATGAGGAAATGCTGATGCAGAGTATACTTAATTTGTGCTGCTTCATACCACTCGGCTGGTTTTTCAGAAAAGTGGAGAGAAAGAAGATGATCGTGCTCAGCATTGTCCTCGCCTTTTCTTTAGAACTACTGCAGACTGTGACCGGAAGAGGCATGTTTGATACCTTCGATGCACTGCTGTATATTGCAGGTATGGGGATAGGACATATTGTGTTAAAGAAGGTCGATATCAGAATTGTAGAGAAGTTTGATTAACCGGACAGTATGCTTTCACTTTTTTGTCTGGCCTTTTTGAGAATTTCGTAGTAGAATAGATCAGTAAGAGATTTTTAGAAAGGACTTTACTGATGAGACATGTTATTGTATTCTGCTACATATTCACGATTCTCATAGGTGTTTCCGCTCTGACGATCCAGTGGCTTGCAGGGAAGGGTCGGCGGGAAAAGAATTTTTCGGTGATGAAACCTTTTATCGGCATGCTGCTGTTTATGAATCTGTATGATTTCATCATCTACTATAGCGATAATATTATGGGGGGTCCCAAAAATAATCTGCTGCTGAGTATCGGTGACTGTTTTATCGCAGTGCTGGTTTTGCTCTGGCTCAGAGTGATTCACAGTTTCAGTGAGGAACCTGCCCCGAGCAGAAGCGTGCAGTTTGCAGAAAAATACGTGATTTTTTACGGATTTTTCTGGCTGGCAGCCATTATTTTCTTTCCGGAGATTTACTGGCTTCGTTTGATTATTGACCTGCCGCTGATCGTGCTGCTGCTTATCGGCAGTATCTTAAACATTCAGGACAGTATCGAAAAGGGTGCTCCCGGGGGACTGGCCGCATATAAAGTGGTCATCACCTTTTTTATGATTGTCAATTATGCCAGTTATTTTATCAGCGAATCGGGAGTTCTTCAGGATAGGGATACTCCAATCATGGATATTACCATATTTTACTGGCTGATTATCAATATTGCCAACATGGTGCTGCTGTATAAACGGGATTTTCAGAATTCCTACAAGGCAGAGCCTGCGGTGGTGATGGATCTGAAGGATGCGCTGGACAATGTCAGAATCAAATATGAACTGACGAAACGTGAGATTGAAATTCTGGAGCAGATTTACAACGGGAGGACCAACACGCAGATTGCAGAAGAACTGTTTATTTCTGAAAGCACTGTGAAAGCACACATCTACAACCTGTTCAGAAAGCTGGAGGTAAAAAGCCGGGTGGAAGCAGTATGTATTGTGCGTGAAGAAAAAGAAGGAAAAGGGAAGGAATACCCTAAGAACAAAGCAGCGGAGAGCTGATATGATATCAGCCCCGCTGCTTTTTCGATCTTACAGAGAACACTGTTATTCTGTTTACATTTTGCCGGATGCGTTGAGCATATCTCTGATTTTATGCTGTACCATTCCGGTGATGGCTTCTCTGCCCGGACCCAGATATTTGCGAGGGTCGAATTCGCCCGGGTTTTCTGCCAGAACTCTTCTGATTTCGGCGGTCATTGCCAGTCTCAGATCTGTATCTACATTTACTTTGCAGATTCCGTATTTTACCGCTTCGTGAATCATGTCCTCCGGAACACCCTGTGCACCCGGAATTTCTCCGCCATACTGATTACATCTGTCTACGAATTCTTTCAGCACGGAAGACGCACCGTGTAGTACCAGAGGCGTTTCAGGTATCAGTGAATGGATCTTTTTCAGTCTTTCAAAGTCCAGATAAGGTTCGCCTTTGAATTTGTATGCGCCGTGGCTGGTACCTATGGCAATGGCCAGAGAGTCTACACCTGTTCTCTCTACAAACTCAGCCGCTTCATCAGGATCGGTAAAAGTGGCTGAACGTGCATCCACTTTGATATTGTCTTCTATACCGGCCAGCTTGCCCAGCTCTGCCTCTACCACAACACCATGTGCATGGGCGTATTCTACAACCTGTTTTGTTAAAGCGATATTTTCTTCGAAGGGATACTTGGAACCGTCAATCATGACCGATGTAAAACCGTCGTCCACACATTTTTTGCAGATTTCAAAGTCTTCACCGTGATCCAGATGGAGAGCAACGTCTACGCCTGTATCCTCAATTGCAGCTTCTACCAGTTTCAGCAGGTATACCGGTTTCGCATATTTCCTTGCACCTGCAGAAACCTGCAGAATCAGAGGCGCCTTTTCAATCTGAGCAGCCTCCACGATTCCCTGAATGATTTCCATGTTATTTACGTTAAAAGCGCCGATGGCATAATCGCTGCCGATGGCCTTTGCGAACATTTCTTTTGTGGTAACTAAAGCCATGTCATACCTCCCTAAGACGAATTCTATTATTTTTACATGACCTTATTATACACTAAAGAGGTAATTTTTCAACGATTTCCATCATTTTTTTCATATCGGGCAGAGAAGAAGGCAGAGATGTGAGGGCACCGCTCTGGGCGATGCTGTTGAGCTTTTCAACAGTATGTAGCAGGGAGTGAGCGTTGTCCAGAAGAGATTCCAGAGCCAGCGTGTTGATGACTGGCGGACGGAGACCGGATGTACCTCCGCTGTTTTTCAAAAGGAGCAATACCAGAATGACAGGAATGGGATTAGGATTGTTTGACATGAATTCACCTCCGTAATTTCTATATCATATTATGAAATACCGCAGGAATTGGTGCATATAGTGTTAGTGAAAGGAAGTGAGTCAATGCAGTTAGATGACAAGACCGTGATGGAGCTGGCCCGCCAGCTTGGAATCAGCGCAGACAAGAAAAGCGCTATGACAAAGGCAAAATCCTATGAGCAGAAAAGCGATGCAGAGATTGTGTCGGAGATCATGAAGATAAAAGATAAGCTGACGGCTGCCAATGTACCTTACGAAAAGCAGATTGCAGCAGTTCAGAGTCTTATGCCCATGATGAATCAGGAACAAAAAGCCCGACTATCAAAGATAATCGAGCTTTTGAAAAAATAGGATTCTTGTTTAAGAGGTGACTTGTCCGGCAATGTCTGTCTGGGTGCTGCCTGCCTCGAAGGTAAAGGTGGTGGCCTTGATGTTCTCAGGTACGTACCCTGCGGCATTGCAGACATCAGAATATTCATCGTAAGACTCGAAGAGCCTTGCATCGATGAGACTCTGCACGGCAGCAGTGGCTGAGCCGCCCTGAACGGTTACCGTCACGTCCCGGGTCAGCGTTCCGTTGTTCCAGAGTGAGCCGTCTTCTGTCTGATCGGCCTCACTGTCGCTATTTTCGGCGCTACTTTCTTTTTCTGCTTCGATTGCGGAATCTTCTGTGGTTTCCGTAGTTCCGGTCTGTTCCGCCAGCGTCTGCGGATACTCCATAATCGTGCCCATTCTCCATACAATAATCAGCGCAGCTATTACTAAAATCGCAAGGGCGATGAGAATATCATTCTTATCGTACAAAAAATCTTTGATTGTTTTCATAAAGACCCCCTTTTCATCACATTTACTATATATAATTTACCATACTTTCGTAAAAAGGACAAATACATTTTGCTTTAGACGGTCTGATGTTGTATAATAAAATTTATGATTAGTGTAGAAATCGGGAAAAATGAACAGAATCAGAGACTGGACAAGTTTCTGAGAAAATATCTGGAAAATGCTCCGCTGAGCTTTATTTACAAAGCCATTCGTAAAGATGTCAAGGTCAATGGAAAACGTGGCAGAGAAGATACTGTACTGGTTCAGGGTGATATTGTCAGCCTCTATATCTGTGATGAGGATCTGGAAAAGTTCAGGAAAAGAAGGCCTTCATGCAGAGTCAGACGACAGTTTCAGATTGCCTATGAGGACGAGAATATTCTGGCAGCTGTCAAGCCTTCGGGTCTTCTTACCCATGGAGACAGCAGGGAAAAGAAAAACCATCTGGCTAACCAGGTGGTGGATTATCTGATAGAGGAAGGAAAATACAACCCGCGCACAGAGAAGACCTTTACACCGGCGCCGGTAAACCGTCTGGACAGAAATACCACGGGGCTGGTGCTGTTCGGAAAGAATAATCCGTCCCTGCAGATACTGAACCGAATGATTCGTGAAAAAAATATGGTTCGCAAGTTTTATCTGACTGTTGTGTGCGGTCATATGAGAACTCCTTTGCATCTTCGAAACCGTATGGTCAAGGACGAGGAGACTAACAGAATTACCGTACTGCCCGAGGAGACCGAAGGGTCTGACGGATGCAGGAACCGGTTTGAGAAAAACATTTCTGGCAAAGAGAAAGAGATGGAAACCATGGCCAGACCTTTGGCTTTTGGCAGTTATAAAGGAAGAAAATATACTCTGGCAGAGGTGGAAATCATCACAGGCAGAACCCATCAGATCAGGGCTCATCTGGCGAAGGCAGGCTTTCCTGTCATGGGAGATGCAAAGTACGGGAACCGGAAAGAAAATCAGGCTACCCGCAGAGATTTCGGCATAAGCAGTCAGCTGCTTCATGCCTGCAGGCTTGTTTTTCTCGAGGGAATGGGCGAACTTTCCTATTTAACGGGGCTGGAGATACAGGCAGAGCTTCCGGCCGGCTTTGAAAGAATAAAAAAAGAGATTTTTGAACAAGATGAATAGAGGGGAACCGGAATATGAAAGAATGGATTAAGGATATACTCATAGCAGTTGTTATTGCAGTTGTGGTAATACAGTTTATCAAACCTACCGTTGTTAAACAGAGTTCCATGGAACCGAACTTTTATGAAAATGATTATCTTTTCGTCAGCAAACAGTCGTACAAACTGTTCGGCGATCCGCAGCGCGGTGATGTGGTGGTTGTGCATTCTTCGCTGGTACAGGACAACGGTGATGAGAAAATGCTGATCAAGAGAATTGTGGGAATGCCGGGAGAGATTATCGATATTCATGACGGACAGGTATATATCAACGGTGAAGCGCTGGCGGAGGATTATACAAAAGAGGGATATACCGGCGGTGAGCTTGAAAACTATGTCGTGCCGCAGGGAGAGTATTTCTGTATGGGTGATAACCGGAGAGTCAGCATTGACAGCCGGGATTCCAGCGTAGGCTGCATTCCCCGTGATGAGATTGTGGGAAAGGTGGTACTCCGTCTGTATCCGTTCAGTGAATTTGGAATCATCAGAAACCCTTTTGATGAGTAACTGCTTTTGGCGCAGGATGAGGTTAAAAACATGAGTGAGAATGCAAGGGAATGGATCAAGGCACTTGCTTCGGCGGCGGTTGCTGCTTTCATCGTAGTTCAGTTTGTGATGCCGACCACAGTAAGCGGAAAATCCATGGAACCCACTTTTGAGGATAAGGATTATCTGCTGATTAACAGACAGGCCTATCTGGGAAACAGAACGCCTCAGAGAGGAGATGTAATTGTCTTCGATTCTCATTTGAAAGATGAGCAGGGCAGAGAAAAGAAACTGATCAAACGCGTCATTGCAGCGGCAGGTGATAAGGTGCTGGTGCAGGACGGAAAAGTCTACATAAACGGGAAAGAACTGAAAGAGAGCTATCTGAAGGAAGGTTACACCAGTGGTGATGTGGGGCCTGTAACCGTGCCGGAGGGCAGAGTGTTCTGCATGGGCGATAATCGCCTGCACAGCACTGACAGCAGATACCTGGAAGTAGGCTTTATCGATGAAGAAGAGATTGTTGGAAAGGTGATCTTCAGACTTTACCCGTTTGATAAATTCGGGAAAATCGGGAGTTCACAATAAATGAAAAAATGTATTGCTTTTCTTCTTGCGGCCTGTCTTGGCACAGGCGCCGGCCTGATACTGGCTATTCTGTTTCAGATTACGCAGGTGACGGATAATGGGATGCTGCCTTCATTTTTTGAAGGAGATCAGGTGCTGGTCAGCAGAACTGCCTTCAGAAGCGGCAGACAGCCGCTCCGTGGCGATGTGATCCTGATGAAAAACAGGATGTATTCTGCCACGGGAGAAAACAGTGTAATGCTGAAGAGGGTAATCGGAATACCGGGAGACCAGGTGTTTATTACAGGCGGCATTGTATATGTCAACAACAAACCGCTGGAAGAGGACTATGTTTTTGCTGAAGGTATCAGCGGTGAAATGGAACCTGTGGAGGTGCCTGCAGGTCATGTTTTTGTACTGGGTGACAACAGAGCGGCAAGTACTGACAGCAGAAGTGAGACCGTGGCAATGGTGGATGCGGAGGCAATACTGGGAAAGGTGATTTATCAATGGTAAAAAGACAGAAAAAAATGGTGGCAAACAACAAGAAGGCGCGTCACGATTATTTCATAGAGGAAGTTTATGAGGCGGGGATTGTTTTGACCGGTACAGAGATAAAATCGGTTCGTGCTGGCAAGGTCAGCATCAAGGAGAGCTATGCCAAAATTGAGAAGGGTGAAATGATTGTATACGGCATGAATATCAGCCCTTATGAACAGGGAAACCGCTTTAATGTGGATCCCCTCCGTCCCAGAAAGCTGCTGCTTCACAAGCAGGAGATCAGAAAACTTATCGGCTACACCACGATGAAGGGTATGACGCTGGTGCCGCTGAACATGTATATCAATGAAGACGGCAGGGCAAAGATGGAAATTGCTGTTGCCAGAGGAAAGAAGAATTACGATAAGCGGGAAGACATCGCCAAAAAGGATGCGGCGCGGAAAATCGATCATGCCATGAAGCAGCGCTGGTAGGATTGGGTACATAGATAAACGGGGAAAACCGATGCACCTGTTTTTTCTGTGAAAAATTCATGCCGGCGGTTGACAAATCCGCAAAAATGCATATGATAGATATACGGAGAGAATTTGGTCAAGGATGCGGTATGTGAAGGAATGGTACAGAGGTACGTGAGTTGCGCATGACTGAGCGGTAACGCAGTCATTGGCCAAATTAACAAGCATAAAGAGGGGGATGTAAAGGTTTCGACTGGGGTGTAGAAGTAAGATAAGCGAGCCGTAGTTGCCAAGTCTACGTAAAAAGTGGCCGTTTAAATATAAACGCTAAAAAGAATAATAATTTCGCACCTATGGCTATGGCTGCGTAAGCAGACCATAAGCTGTGCGTGTCGGCTTTGGTTTACCTGTAGGCTGAATGTCCGGCATCGACTATACAGGAAAACTCTGCGAGAGTTCTCGGTATCGCAGGGGAACAACGAGATAGCGTTTCTGTCAGTCTGCTGATGGACGGTCAGAGATGCGAATGCTAAATCATTAGCTGCGCTCGGAGAAATTCTTATGGAAATGCTTTAGGACGCGAGTTCGACTCTCGCCATCTCCACCATGACTATGGCCTTGGCTTAAAATAGCCAGGGCTCTTTTATTGCAAGGGATTTGGGCGCTCAGGCCAGCAGTATCAAGGCTTTCGGGCTTTCTGATAAATTATCTCAGACCCATCTCCGGTCATTTCAGAATCATAAAACTGGGGATGAAACAGGAGTTTTTTTGATGGTATTGGGGATGAAACGTGAGGACTTCGACTCCATTGAACCAGGCGAGAGTGAGTAGAGTTGACAAACTTATGCCGAAAGGTTTGCACATTCGATTATTTCCGGATACTTTGACATACTAAATTTGAAAGGAGGATTGATATTTATGTCTAAAATATCAATCGCTAAAAAACTGTGTTGGAACATTGCTGAGAGCAGTGACGATTTCCGACCTTCCGGTGAAGAGTATGAGGAAGCAAGAAAACAGAGAGATGAAGCAGAAACTAAACTGATAGCTATGCTTCCAGAGGGCGGAGTGAAGATTTTCGAGGAATTTATGGAAGCTGCAGGACATGTAGAGGCTTTAGAACAAGAGGAAATCTACAGCCAGGGGTTTTACTTTGGTTTAC
>CASEOD010000069.1 GCA_949289445.1 uncultured Eubacteriales bacterium | reverse complement strand
AACAGTTTTCCGTCTGAAATCTGTATTTTTTTTATGATTGCATCTTTTAATCCGAGCAGATTTTCGGTAAAATAAGTATTGAGCATAACGCATCCTCCTTATGGTTGGAATTGGACACTTTAATTGTAAGGGAGATTGGGCTTATGCTCAATTTTTTTTCATAAAAAAATGTTGAGACAGCTGAATTTTTTTCAGCAACCCCAACATTTATTATAGAGCCAAAAAACCGGGATAACCGTTTTTCCGGTTATCCCAGGATATACTCATTTATCTTATCTCTTTATTCCCGCATCCGCTCTTTTACAGATTTCATCAATCCGTTTCTGCACTTCATCCGGAAGGGGATCGATAATTGGACCTTCAAGTATTTCACGTACCTTTTTGTTGGCGATTTCAATGCTGTCACGCTTCTCAAAGGTGGTGCTTCTCAGTTTGGAAGGAAACATCTTAGAATAGTACAGCTCGTCAGGGTTTCTGAAATTCTTTACAGAAGATTTGTGGGCAATAAAAGTTCCTCCCGGTCCTTCCTTTTTAATATCCTCTGTCAGATCCGTATCTTCACCGATTCTGATCCCCTTGCTAATTCTCAGACAACGCTTGGCAATTTCGTCCTCCGTCAGGATCATTTCCAGGCTGACAGCCATCCCATTGTCAGTGGTTCCGATTCCGTCAATCAGATCAGCTCTTCCAAGATATGCGGGCATGGTCTCAAAACTGCCTCCGCCGGTAACAGCACAAGGCAGTCCGTAAAATCGAGCCATCTCCGTGCCGCCGAGACTGACCAATGCCGCTTCTCCGCTCTTCACATATTCACCTGTAATCGGATCAGCGACCCCTGAGGCCACTCCGTAAATCATCGGCCAGCCGGGTCTGATGGTCTGAAACAGCACCAGTGCTGACAGCACCTCTGCATTGATCTGACAGACAGTGGAAAATACTGATGCCGGAGAAGTAAGTCCTATCATCGGCATAGGATAGATGTTAATCGGGATTTCGTATTCAGCCAGAGCCAAATAGGCTTCCAGCATATTCTTATCCTGTGTCAGAGGTGAAACCGGACAGTAAAGCACGGAAGCAATATTTCTTCTGCGTACCTCTTCAGGACCGCCTCCTGTTACAGCCTCCAGAATTTCTGCTGCAAAAGGCGATTCGTAAGGACCGGAAAGTTCAAACTGCACATGTTTGGATGTGCCCGCTATAATGGCCGCCATCTCGTGAAGACAGTGAGTCTTCTCCGGCACATCTCCTGCACTGCAGCCGGTCCAGCAGGCCACTCCTATTTCTGCATGCTGAAATACTCTGCCCACGTTAAAAACATCAGCCTTGACAGACTCTCTCCTCTCTCCGGTATACGGGTCATAAATATTGGTTGTGATGCCGCTCATCAGATGACGGCTTTCTTTTGAAGGAAGCGCATAGTCATAGGCCGGATTTCTGCCTCCCAGGACAAACTGTTTTGGTGCTGAGTCCAGAGCCTTTTTCACCATTTCTTCCGTAAAATAGACAATGCAGCGTTGGTCATCTGTTCTTGCTCCGGCCTCTTTCAATGCGTCAAAAGCCAGAGAACTTTTGATCCAGATTCCGGTTTCCGAGAGGATCTCCATAGTTTTCTCATGCACTTTCTTCTTCTCTTCTTCGCTGAATACCTTAATGTTTATTTCCATAGTAGAATTCCTCCTCTCTTCTGATAATCTCTGTAATCTTTCTCTGCGCCTCCTCTGTCAGCGGCGCAGCTCTATGCTCTGCAAATATCTTTTTAGCCATCTCTCTGGCTGCTGTCGGCATATCCTTTGCGCCGTCCTTTTCCCAGCTTTCCCGCATACGTCTGTCAATAAGGGTGGTGGTGGATATTTCATCACGCATATGCTTCAGAGTATGTTTCTGACTCAGGTAATTTCCTGCCGGCCCTACGGCTTTAATTACTTCCAGTGCCAGAGCATCCTCGTCTGTCATTACCGGTTTTTCAGTCCTCTTAAACATGCGGACAAATTCAGCGTCCATAAGGAACTGTTCATAGCTGATGGCCATACCCATATCGATCATGCCCAGACCGTAAATCAGGTCTGTCCCCGCCAGAACAGGCATCAGACCGGTCAGAGTTTTCTCATGTCCAATCTGTACGTCCATCACTTTGCTGTCTGCCTAAGTTCCTCCCACCTTAGTCACCACATCGTAGTATTTGCCCATCTGAGCCACCATTGCGCCAAACATTCCGTGCTCCGGAGCGCCTACAGGTGAAGTCGCTCTTCTCATATCCATTACTGTGGTGGAACTTCCATAGATGACCGGATTTCCCTCATGTACCAGCTGTGCCAGCACAATTCCTGCCAGGATTTCCGCATTGGTCACCACAAAGGTGCCGGATAGTGTTGCAGGAGTGGTTCCTCCTGTCAGTCCCATAGAAAGAATGCTGACAGGGAGTCCTGCCTTTGCCGTTTCTATGATGACCTGAGAAGCTCCATCGTGGATCTCCAGCGGACTGTTTGGACACATGCAGAGGGTGAAAAAGGGTCTTTCCCGCAAAGCCTCTTCGCTTCCTGCAATGGCAATTCCCATATCTATGATGGCTTTTGCATTGTGACCGTTTTCCGCATCCAGAATCGCATGTTTTGTTGTGTTTTGAAAAATGGCTTCTGCTTCATAAAAATCCTTTAATGCAGGTGGAGCGTCCTGAGCTGCCACTGCCGTGGTGAAAGCATTGATCTCCGGGATGGCATCGCAGAATCTGGCAAAATTGCCCAAATCCTCCGTGTCTGTATCCCTCAGTTCTCCGGTCTCCAGATCGAACATCTGCAGTCCGGTACCGAAGCTGGTAAAGGATACCTCTCCGTCTCCCAGCACAAAGTCATCTTTCGGGTCCCTTCCGCACATGGTAAAGGTTCCCGGCGTAACTTCGATGGCCCATTCCACCAGCTTTCTCGGAAAACGGACCATCTGACTCTCCCAGTCAACACTGCATCCGGCTTTTTCATAGATTTCTCTGGCTTCCTGTCCGAAAATCTTTACACCGAAAGTTTCCATCAATTCCATGGTAGCATTGTGGATGTCGATGATATTCTGATCAGTCAATATCTTATAGCCTGTTGTTTCTTTTTCAAAAGTAAATGCCATACTGCACCTCCCGGTTCCGTATATTATTTCATATATTTTACTGACACTTTATTAAAAATATATTGCAAAGCTCATGCCAACGCTCCAAAAGGCTGAAAACCCCTGTTTTCTGTCTCTCCTCTCTTCACAAATTTCTCATATCTGAGAAATTTTACTTGTATATTCGCATATAAATGGAGTATACTGTTGAAAACACATATATTCTCATGTACTGCGAATTTTTCTCATCTTTCGCACGATTCAGGCCGCAAAGGCCAGACCGGTATCTGCGACAGGACTGCAGTACCGGTTACATAAGGAGGCAGATATACCCATGAGTTACCTGTTTGATATTCAGCGAGATGTTCAGCAGATTGCAGAGGTGATATCCGAAGCACTGGGTGTGGAAACAGAAATTATCGACGAAAATATGGCTGTCATCGGCAGTACCAGCTACAATGCGCAGGACTATGCCGCCGTCTGGGGCGGCACCACTCCCTGGAACAGTTCCAACGCACAGATTTCCAAGCACATTTTTGAGACCCGCCGTCCTCTGATTCTGGAAGATCCCGGAGAGAATCCGCTCTGCCGCAACTGCACCGAAAGAAATCAGTGTTACTACAAGGCAGGCCTCTATTATCCCATTCTCCATGAAGGACGGTGCTGCGGCATCATCAGCCTGGTTGCCTTTAATCAGCAGCAGAAGGACCATATTCTCAACAACGCCTTTTCCTATATGAAATTCACTCGCAAAATAGCTGATATTCTCGCTTCAAAAATCGGAGAATCAGTTTCCAGGGAGCAGATGTACAGAAACAACCGATATCTGCAGACCATCATCTCCGCAGTGCACGAAGGAATCATCGCCTGCGATGAAAAAGGCAGAATTACCTGTTTCAACCATTCTGCAGAAGAAAAGCTTTCTCTGAATGCAGAAAAGGTCCTCGGGCATCCTGCAGATGAGGTAATTCCCGGCTCTCTCCTTACAGAAGCTTTAGCAAAGGGGGTCTCTCTTTATGATACCGGAGTCACCTACCGGAATAATCATCTTATCTCCAATGTAACACTCATAAGGGAACACGGCCAAATCACCGGTGCTGTGGAATCTTTCAATACCGACGAAAGACTGTACCGGCTTGCCCACAAACTTCTGAAACCGGATGATTCCACTTCTTTTTCCCATATTATAGGCCGAAGTCCCGCCATTTCAGATGTCAAAGACCGTTCCGCCGCCATTGCGAAAAGTCCTTCCACCGTACTCATTACAGGAGAAAGCGGTACAGGAAAAGAGCTTTTTGCCAGAGCCATTCATCACGGCAGTCTGCGGGCCGAACAGCCCTTTATCGCAATCAACTGCAGTGCAATTCCCGAGGCGCTGCTGGAAAGTGAACTTTTCGGCTATGAGGGCGGAGCTTTTACCGGCGCCAGGTCTTCAGGCAAACCGGGGCTCTTCGAAATGGCTCAGGGCGGCACCGTATTTCTCGATGAGATCGGCGATATGCCTCTGATGCTTCAGTCCAAACTCCTGCGCGTTCTTCAGGACAGACAGATTCAGCGGGTGGGCGGCACCAAAACCACTCCCGTGGACGTCAGAGTGATTGCTGCCACCCATCGGAATCTGGAAGCCATGGTGGCAGCAGGTGAATTCCGTCAGGATCTTTATTATAGGCTCAATGTTATCCCCATTGCCATCCCTCCGCTCAGAGAACGGCGGGAAGATATTCCTGAACTGATCGGCTTTCTCTGTCAAAAATACGGTGCAATTCTGGGTAAAACAACAGAAAGAATCTCCGACGAGGCTCTTGCCCTTCTCCTCAGCCACCCCTGGCCGGGCAATATCCGTCAGCTGGAGAACGCCATTGAATATGCCGTCAATTATACTGCAGACGGCGGTGTAATCACCCTTTCTCACCTGCCACAGTGGCTGACAGAAGATACTCCGGAGCAGGAAACAGACACTGCATCTTTTTACATCAAAGACGAAAAACATCTTATCGAAGCCACCCTCTCACGCACAGGGAAAGATGTTCCGGGAAAGAAAAAAGCCGCGCAGGAACTGGGAATCAGTCTGGCGACCTTGTACCGTAAACTCAGAAAGTATCAGATCAGACTGTAGATCCGGCGGCATGTGTCTGTTTACATATGCTGATTTTTCCAGCCTTTTTTCTCAATCCCGACTTGTACAAAACTAAATTCGGGTATAAACTATACTAAACAGAACATTCGCCTTTCTCTGTTTTCAAAAAAATCGCCGCCTGTTTGAAAACTTGTTAGGATGTGATTGATATGATGAAATTTGACATGCACTGTCATACAAAAGCGGGCTCCATTGATGCGAAAATCCCCGTGGAGCAGTACATCAGCCTGCTGAAAGCTCACGGTTTTTACGGTATGCTGATCACCGACCACGACACCTACAAGGGATATCGATACTGGGCGGACAACTGCCGTTCGTCCACAGAGGATTTTGTCGTGCTTGCCGGCGTGGAATATGACACCAAAGATGCAGGCCACATTCTGGTCATCATGCCGGATGATGTGTTCCTGCCCGTCCTCAGGCTCCGCGGTATGTCCGTGGAACTGCTGCAGAAAATCGTCCACCATTACGGTGGAATTCTGGGGCCGGCTCATCCTTTCGGCGCCCGCAGCAACAGCGCTCTTCTGCGCAATAAACTGAAGAAAAACGAATATCTGATTGACGATTTTGACTTTATCGAAGGATTCAATACCTGCGAAACCGCTTTTGCCAATCAGCTGGCGCAGAAACTCGCCCAAAAACACGGCAAACCGTGTATCGGCGGTTCCGACTCGCACAAGGAAGACTACGTGGGAATGGCTTTTACCACATTCTCGGGAGAAATCCGCTGTAACAACGATCTGATCGCCGCCATCACCTGCGGAGGGATTTTGGATTTCGGCGGAAGAGAACGGAAATTTCTTCCAAAGCACAGAAAAAGACACTCTTTTGCGGCAACCTGGGGATTCCGGGCCTACAACCGCAGCCTGGGCTTTCTCTACTCGCCTTACCGCAACCACAATCTGAAAAAGTTGAACTTGCACCACAGATAATATTTTGATAAAATATCTGATAGACAGTCCGCCCTTCGGCAGAGGGCGGACTTTTTCAATCATCAGGACTTTTATACACACAGGAGAAAAGAAATGAACGAATTAGACAAGAAAGCTAACGGTTGGGCTTTGCTCCCAATTCTGGTATTTCTGGTTCTCTTTCTGGGGACCGGAATCATTTTAGGCGATTTCTACACCATGCCTGCCGTGGTAGGTTTTCTCATCGCTCTGGTCGTTGCCTTCGCACAGACAAAAGATATGTCCTTTAACGATAAGATATCCATCGTCGCCAGAGGCATCGGAGATGACAATATCATAACCATGTGCCTGATTTTCCTTGCTGCCGGAGCTTTTTCCGGAGCTGTCACTGCTGCCGGCGGCGCCGACAGTACGGTAAATCTGGGGCTCTCGCTGCTGCCTCCGGGCATTGCAGTCATCGGTCTTTTCCTTATCGGCTGTTTTATCTCTATTTCCATGGGTACTTCTGTCGGCACCATCACAGTGCTGACTCCCATTGCGGTAGCCGTTGCAGCCAAGACCGGATTTGCCCTTCCCGTCTGTGCGGGAGCCGTGGTTTCCGGCGCCATGTTCGGAGACAACCTTTCCATGATTTCCGATACCACCATTGCAGCTGTAAGAACTCAGGGCTGCGAGATGAAAGATAAGTTCCGCAAGAACTTTTTCATCGTTCTTCCCGCTGCCATTGTAACAGTACTGATTCTCTTCTTTCTGACCTCGGGTTCCGAGTTTAAAATGGATGAAGCGCTTCCTTACAACATCTGGCAGGTGATTCCGTATCTGTTTGTACTGGTGACTGCAATTATCGGCATCAACGTGTTTGTGGTTCTCATCTGCGGTACAGTGCTGTCAGTCATCATCGGTATCGCAACAGGTTCTCTGGAGGCTTCCCAGATGTTCACCGCCATCGGCGACGGTGTCACCAGCATGTATGACATCACCGTCATTTCCATACTGGTTGCCGCTATCAGCGCTCTGGTAAAAGAAAACGGTGGTATCGCCTTTATTCTGGAAAAAATTCACAGCAGAATTCATACCTATAAAGGAGCCGAGGTCGGCATCGCCGCTCTGGTTTCTGTGGTCGATGCTGCTACCGCCAACAATACGGTAGCCATCGTTATCGCCGGTCCCATTGCAAAAGAAATCAGCGACGACTACGGTGTAGACGCCACCAGAAGCGCATCTCTGCTGGATATTTTCGCTTCTGTATTTCAGGGAGTCATTCCTTACGGCGCACAGCTGCTGACGGCGGCAAGTCTGGCCGGACTGACCTCCTTTGACATCATTCCGTATCTGTTCTATCCTTACCTGATGGCAGTCTGCGGAATTGTCAGCATTGCACTTTCCAAAAAGAAATAACAGACAGAATACACATAAAGAAAGCGCTGTTCGACCATGGTGTTAAACCGATGATCGAACGGCGCTTTTTAATTGAAGTCCGATGGTTTTTCTCTGTCTCTAATCGTTATCATTATTTTTTGATTTTTCCGAAGATATCGACTTTTTAATTTTCCGGTGCTACACTATAGTAAATTCATATTTTGAATACATTGTTCATAATATGAACATTTTATCAAAGATTGTGAGAGGAGGATATTACATATGGAGAAACTGAAGAGAAAACTCAAGATCCCGCACACCTATGTTATTATCGGAATCATTCTGGTATTTGCCACAATTTTAACTTACATCGTTCCTGCGGGAATGTACGATCGTGTCCTGGACGAAGAGACCGGAAATGAAATTATTGTAGCTGATTCTTATCATCAGATAGAACAGATGCCTATCGGGCCGTTCAGGATGGTCGGCGCTTTGGCTGACGGTATGGTAGAGTCGGCAGATATCATCTTTTTCTGCTTTTTCGCATACGGTCTGGTCTACATGATGATTCAGTCCGGTGCCTTTTACGGTGGTATCGGAAAGCTGAAGCGGGTTATGAAGGGCAAGGAAGTTCTCATCCTGCCGGTATTTATGGCATTTTTCGGAATCTGCGGTTCCACTTTCGGCATGTATGAGGAAGTCTACGGTTTACTGCCTGCTTTCATGGGCATCTCTGTTGCCATGGGATACGACGCCCTGACCGGCGGCGCCGCTGTGGTGTTGGGCGTTGCAACAGGCTTCGCCGCCGCAACTCTGAATCCTTTTACCATCGGTATCGCCCAGGGTATCGCAGGACTGCCTATAGGCTCCGGCGTAGGCTTTCGTATTGTATGTCTGATCCTGTTTGAAGGAATGGCCATCTGGTATCTGATGAGATATGCCCACAGAGTAAAAAAGATCCCCAGCTTTCTTACGTAAAAGATGTAACATTCAATATATCTGACGGAATGTCGGAAGAGGAACTGGATGCTCTTCCTTTTACCGGAAAACACCAGCTGATTATTTTAGTTTTCGTCATCACAATCATCATGCTGGTCTACGGAACCACTCAGTTTGGATGGTATCTGACAGAACTCTCCGCCCTGTTTATCATTTCCATGTTCATCGTGGGGCTGATTGCAGGATACAGCCTGAGTGAAATCTGTTCAAAATTCGTGGAAGCCGCTGCAGATATCCTGTTCGGCGCCATGGTCATCGGTGTTGTCCGCTCTTTGTCCATCGTTATGACAGAAGGAAACATTATCGATTCCATCGTTTACTATATGTCAAACGCTCTCCAGGGAGCCCCGAAGGGAATTGCTGCGGCAGGTATGGTAGTCGTTCAGAATCTCTTAAACTTCTTTATCCCATCTGGCTCGGGACAGGCTGCGGTGTCCATGCCGATTATGTCTTCCCTTGCAGACAGTCTGGACATGAACCGGCAGATTGCAGTGCTCGCATACCAGTTCGGAGACGGTTTCTCCAACATGTTCTGGCCAACGGCAGTTGCAACGGAATGCGGAATCATGGGTCTGCCTATGCAGAAGTGGTACAAATTCATGACCCCTCTGTTCCTGATGATGGTTGCACTGGAACTGGTTCTGATCGTTGTCGCCACAATGATCAACTATTCTTAGTCGTCTTTTTTGCAGAAGAGGGAGAGACATCGGGTTTCATCCCTCTTTTTGTGTAAATAAAGGGAGGCAGTTATGAGCTTTGCGGAAAAAAACATAGAATCTATGATCAGCGACCTGAAAGATCTGGTCAGCATTCCCAGTGTCAGCAATGATTTGCATCAGGTCGGTCAGGCCCTTGACAGAATCCTGAAGATTGCAGAAAAACTAGGCTTTTCAACAAAAAAAGTCATTGAAGGAAGTGTCGGCATCGTCGAAGCCGGAGAAGGCAGTGAAACTCTGGGAATCCTCGTTCACGTCGATGTGGTTCCACCGGGGAGTCAGGAGAAATGGGACACCGACCCTTTTCAGCTGACCGAAAAAGACGGCAGACTGTTCGGACGGGGAACCCTTGATGATAAGGGACCCGCTGTAGCAGTTCTTTATACAATGAAAGGAGCGCTGGAAACTCTGGGCAGTTTTCAGAAAAAGATCTGCCTCATTATCGGAACTCAGGAGGAGGTGGAATGGACGGATATGAACGCCTACACCGCCCGCTTTGAACCTGCGGATTATGGCTTCACCCCCGACGGCGCCTTTCCCATCGCCAACATCGAGAAAGGCTATATGGATATATTGTTAAAATTCCCAATAGACACCTCTGATACTGCGCTTTCTCAGGAAAAAGTCATCACAAGTATCTCTGCGGGTACAGGAAACAACGTGGTGCCCGGCGAGTGCACCGTAGAGCTTTCCGACGGCACCCTGCTGACAGCCCGTGGGAAAGCCGTTCATTCCTGTCAGCCGGAAAAAGGAAGAAACGCTATCTTTGAAATGGCGGCGTGCCTTTCCGAAAACCGGGTGGCTCAAAACCCAATGAAGGATATTTTCGATATGATTTGCGAGACATTCGGTTCAAATTACGGTGAAAAACTGGATCTGAAACCCAGGCCTCAGTATTATCTGGGAGAATATATCCATCGGGACGTTTTCGTTCCCACTGTCATCCGGACAACCGAATCACATCTGATAATCTCAGTGAATGTTCGTTTTGCATATCTGACTTCGCCGGAGGATATCCGTTCAGCCTTCCACAGCCTGTGCGGCAAATACGGCGGCACCATGGAAGTCACAGATTTTCTCCCGACTGTTTTTGTCAGCAGAGAAAAACCCTTTCTCAAAGAAATGGCCGATGCCTACGAAGAAATCACAGGAAAAAAGAACAGCTTTCAGCTGGCATACGGAAGTTCCTATGCAAAAGCAATGCCCAGCCTGGTCTCCTGGGGACCGGTTTTTTCCCCCGAGGAAGACACCTGCCATGAAGAGAACGAGTATATCAGCATAAAGGATCTGATCACAATTACCGAAATTTACCGGAGAGCCATTGAAAAGATAGCAGGAACAGATCGGAGTCTGAAATAAGGAACAGGTAGACATTATGAGGAAAGAAATTGACAGCTACATAAAGACACACCAGCAGAACATCGTTGAAGACATTCTGGATTTTGTCAGAATTCAGAGCATAACCGGGGATTTCAGCGCCAACAGAAAAGCGCTGGATTTTTACTGCGATAAAGCGCAGCAGATGGGTTTCAAGACGATCATGGGCAGAAAAGGGGACTTCGCAGTTGTGGAATACGGCGGCGGAGAAGAAACTCTGGGGATTCTGGTACACACAGATGTTGTGGGTATCGGCGATACAGATAAATGGACTTTTCCGCCTTTTGAAGGAAAGCTGGCCAAAGGATACATGTGGGGAAGAGGCGTCGTTGACGACAAAGGCCCTGCGATTATGTGTCTTTATGCCTTAAGCGCACTGAAAGATCTCAGCATACCGCTAACAAAAAAAATTCAGATCATTATCGGTACCTGTGAAGAATCCGAATGGACAGATATCGCCAGTTTCAGAGAGGAATTTCCTCTTCCTGACTACGGCTTTTCACCGGACGGAGATTTCCCTATTTTTAACAGAGAAAAAGGGTATTGCGATGTAAAGATCCGCTTTAAAGAACCGCAGATTGAACTGCTGGAGAAGCTTTCCTCAGGCGACAGCCCCAATACCGTTCCCTCCAAAGCGGTTATCAAATTCAAAAACCGGGACGAAATCACGGTGCACGGAATATCCTGTCACAGTTCCGTACCGGAAATCGGAATCAATGCCATCTCCAAATTGGTTACGGAGCAGGGATGCAGAGAGGAATTCCACTTTATCCGTTTTATTCTTGATTTTCTGGCGAACGACTATAATGCCGAAAAGCTTAAGATTGACAGTCCTGAAGTGTACAGAAATCCGCCAAAAGAGAGAACTACCGCCGTTCCCACAATGCTGCACCTGAAAAACGGATTTGTGGAGTTAAACGTCAACTGCAGGCTCTGGTTCGGTGTAAGCAGGGAAATGGTGGAACATGCCTTTTCTCAGTATGCTGAAGAATATCACTATCAGTTTGAAATATGCGACTTTCTCAACGCCATGTCCGTAGATGAGAACGAAGAATTTCTCCGGGTAATGGCACGTGTATATGAGGACTATGGTTTCTCCGGCGAATTCCGCATGGCTGTCGGTTGTTCTTATGCAAAATCAATGCCTCATTTTGTCAGCTGGGGGCCTGTATTCGACACCGAACCAAGCTGTGCCCATATGGAAGATGAACGGCTTTCTGTTGAATCAGCTGTCATTGCGGCACAGATGTATACCTCCTATCTGGCAGAAATGGCCGGCGACAACAGCTCAACAATGCAGCCGGGAGAGATGTCCAGCCTGGAAAAAGCGCTGTTTCTTCTAAAATTTTTCTTGAGGAAACCTTATGAATACGACGTTCACACACTGGTCGGCCACACAGGAATGAACCGTACCACCGTATACAGGAATCTCACTTCTCTGGAAAAGTTCGGTTTTCTTGTAAAAGATGAAACCAGCAAAAAATATGTGCTTGGCCCGTCTGCCGAGAAAATCGCCGAAGTTATAAAGCTGCGGAATAACAATTGAAATCTCGTCAGTTGACAATAGAAAGAGTGCCGCATTCCAATGAGCGGCACTCTTATTTTAACTTTTATATCACTTACAGAGTGAATTTCTGTGCTTTCTCCTCGCCTTTCATAATCCTCAGACCACCCAGAGCCAGCGCTTCCATTTCATTTTCTCCCGGAAGCACCGTAACCGGTTTGATGAATTTCACATATTCATCGATCTTCGCAGTCAGCATTTTGGAATAAGCGATACCGCCGGTGAGAATAATCCCCTGCACATCACCCTTCAAAGCAACCGCCATCTGTCCAATGCCTTTCGCCACCTGGTAAGCAATGGTGTCATAGATCAGCTTCGCGGTTTCATCACCGTCTTCCACCATCTGTTCCACCTTTCTTGCATCAGTAGTTCCCAGATAGGCAGCCATGCCTCCCTTTCCGCGAACTTTCTTTTTCATTTCATCATAGGTGTACTTTTCGCTGAAACAAAGCTTCAGGAATTCAAGAAGCGGGGCTGTTCCGGCTCTTTCCGGTGACATAGGTCCCTCATCATCGCCGATGGAATCTACGATAATCCCTTTTTCATGAGCGCTCAGAGAAATTCCGCCTCCCATATGAGCTACCACAACGTTGATCTTATCATAATCAAGACCCTGCTCCTGGGCAAAACGCATAGCCATGGCACGGCTGTTCAGAACATGACAGGTACTCTGCTTTACAATTTCCGGATAGCCAGTTGTCTTTGCAATGGCAGGAAGCTTCGCTCCGGTTACCGGATCATAGATATAAGCGGAAATCCCCGCCTCCTCCGCAATCTTGTATCCTATCAGTCCGCCCAGAAGAGACGCATGGGGTGAACAATATTTCTCACTGCCAAGAGCCTTTACCAGATCCTCATCCACGATCCAGCCGCCGGTACCGATTCCGTACACCATGCCGCCTCGTCCCATAATACAGTCAAGATCCGAAAGGGCAATTCCGTGCCGCTGCAGGAAATTCTTAACAAAGTTCAGACGGTAAGGCACCTGATCAGGCAGATGCTCGAATTGCGCCAATTCTTCAGGACTGTGCTCTATGGTTTCCTGAAACAGTTTTTCTTCATCTTCATATACAGCCAGCTTGGTGCTGGTGGAACCCGGGTTGATAATCAGTTGTTTTAAAGCCATTTTAATCACTCCTTTACATGGTACTGTGTCACCCTGCGCACCGGCGCAGAAAAAAACAATTATAAAAACAGGGGGCGCTATATCGCCCCCTATAGCATAATCTTATTTTACCGCATCTCTACCGGCCTGAAAAGCCTTTAAGTTCAAATCCACAAACTTTTCTTTCACATTCTTTCTGATGATATCTTCCCAGTCAATATCTTCAAGACCCATCAGTTTCACAAGAGCTCCCAGCAGGATCACGTTGGCCGCCTTCACATTGCCCAGATCTTCAGCCATTCCCGATGCATTGAAAGCATAGACTCTATCCACGGCCTTTTTGATTTCCGGGATAATATCGTCAGCATACTCCTCGGCTCCGGTCAGCACAGTCATGGAAGGAATCTTTTCCTCGTTGACTACCACAGCACCGTCAGGTTTGAGATATTCCAGCGTTCTCAGGGCTTCCATCTCCTCAAAGGAAACCACGATATCCGCAGTGCCCTTTTCGATAACCGGTGAAAAAACCTTCTCTTTACTGTATCTTACCTGAGACACCACGTCTCCGCCCCTCTGGCTCATGCCGTGAATCTCACTCATCTTAACATCGTAGCCTGCTTCCATCAGACCGAAGGTCAGCATCTTCGCAGCGGTAATGGTTCCCTGTCCGCCGACACCTGATAATAAAATATTCTTCGTCATCTTATTTTTCCTCCTTCACAATGGCTTTTACAGGACATACCTGAGTGCATACGTCACAGCCTACGCAGTCGGCTCTGTTGATGTGAACCTTCTTTACATCCTTGTCGAAAATCAGCGCAGGACAGCCCGTCTTCTGACATGCCTTACAGCCGATACATTTTTCCGGATCCACCACATTCTTCGTAGTAAACAGTTCCGGGAACTCCTCCAGATCTGCGTTCGAGAATTTCTTCAGTACGCACGGCCATCTTGTGATGATAACAGACGGTTCATCCAGATCCCAGAATTCATCAAAGGCAGCATCCACCTCAGCCAGATTGTTCGGATTTACAACTTTGACATGTTTGATTCCGATAGCCTTTACCAGCTCTTCAATGTTGATCATGGCTGCTTCTTCGCCTTTTACATTATAGCCGGTTCCCGGATTCTGCTGGTGTCCTGTCATGCCTGTGATACGGTTATCCAGAATCACATTGATAGTATTACTGTTATTGTAAACGGTGTTCATCAGCGAGTTGACACCTGTATGGAAGAATGTGGAGTCACCCAGTACAGTGACAACTTTTTTCTTGATGCCTTCTCTGTTAAAAGTCTTCTGCGCTCCGTGTCCCATTGAAATGGAAGCTCCCATGCAGATAGCCGCATCCATTGCATTGTAAGGCGCGCTGAAAGCCAGTGTATAACAGCCGATATCACCTGTAATCATGACATCTTTTCTCTTGCCCAGTCTGTAGAACAGTCCTCTGTGCGGACATCCTGCGCAGAAAGTAGGAGGGCGCTTTACAATCTTCTCTTTTGCATATTCAATGGAAGAAAGCACCTCCCCGGTCAGGGATTTTCTCAGCACGTCAGGAGTCATCTCTCCGTACGGAGGGAAAGTATCCTTGCCGTGACATTCAATTCCGAGAGTCTTGACAAATTCCTCAATATACGGATCATCCTCTTCTACGATATATACGGTCTCCACCTTATCACAGAAAGCCTTAATCATTTCCTTCGGCAGCGGATATGTAAAGCCCAGCTTCAGATAGGATGCGTCCTTGCCAAAGACCTCCTTTGCGTAATAGTAGGACGGGCCCGAAGCGATAACGCCGATTTTTCCATCACCCATTTCCGCATAGTTGAAACGGGTTTTTTCCGTATATTCTTCTAATCTTCTGGTTCTGCCCTCCATATTGACTCTGTTTACTCTTGCATTTGCCGGAACACAGACAAATCTGGCAAGATCCTTTTCCCAGGTTCTGTTTGGAACCTCTTTTCTCTCTCCGATCTCCACCAGAGATTTGGAATGACATACACGGGTAACCATTCTCATCATAACTACCGCACCGTATTCTTCCGATACTTCAAAAGCCTCCTTCATCATGTCCAGACAGTCCTGGCTGTCGGCAGGCTCGAACATCGGAATTTTTCCCATCTTGGCGAAATTCCTGTTGTCCTGTTCGTTCTGAGAAGAGAACATGCCCGGTTCATCTGCAGAAACGATTACAGAACCTCCGTTTACTCTCATTGTGGCAAAGGTCATCAGCGGATCGGCGGCAACGTTCACGCCTACGTGTTTCATCGACGCCATACTTCTTGCTCCTGCCATAGAAGCGCCTGCGGCAGATTCCATGGCCACCTTCTCATTAGGAGCCCATTCCGCATAGATTTCATCATATTTAGCGATGTTTTCCAGTATTTCGGTACTCGGTGTGCCCGGATACGCAGAAGCATGGGTTACGCCTGCCTCGTAAGCCCCTCTGGCAATGGCTTCATCGCCTGTCAATAATTTTTTCATAAGGTTGTTCCCTCCTTCATCTACCATAGTGCCGCACACAGGCGGCGAAAAATTGTCCAAGACCCAAGGTCTAAGAAGCCCTGCGGCCTTGCCCTATTCTATGACCGCATTCTTTCGGGAGATGCCCTTTCTTCCCCCGGTTAAATTCATTGTAGGAGTCTGATTCCTCTTTGTCAATTTCTTTGCAAAAAAAGATACGTTTTTTCAAAAACTTGTTCAGTTTTTTGTTGATATAAATAAATTATTTTTCTTTTTTTTATACAAAACCACATTTGTATACATGAGAAACTTTTATTCCAATTAACTAATAAAAGTCAATAAAATCAATCAATCTATCCATATTTACATGTGGATAACCTATAATTATCTAAATTTTCAATCCGATAAAATCACGCATTATACACTATATCGCATTTTTCTGTTAAAACCTTGACAGAATGCTGAAAAAACCGTACAATAACTGTATTGAAAGGAATTCGGATCTATGAAAAAACCAATCAAAAAAATCCCTATCAGGGATCAGATTTATGAAACCATCAAAGCCGGCATCATGGACGGGAAATATAAGTCAGGGAGCAGACTCAGCATCGCCTCTCTGTCCAAAGAACTGAACGTCAGCAATTCTCCCGTCAGGGAAGCCATATCCATGCTGAACCGTGACGGACTTGTGGATATCTATCCCAACTCCGGTCCCAGCGTCATCAAATTCTCCGAGAAAAGGCTAGCTAATATCGCTCAGGCGATTTTGAGCATGCTCCTTGGCGCTTTTGAAATCTGTCAGCAGATGAACAAGGTGGACGAACTCATCGGCCTCCTTCAGACAGCTCTGAAAGAGCAGATCGATCATCTGGAGGCTGATTCTCTTCAGGAATATGTCAGGTACTCTATATCCTTTGAAAGTGCCTTTGTTTCCTGCTGCGGCAATCCTTACATGATCAAACAGTATTCAGAAATGGAAGATCTGCTCTATCTGACCGTACTGTACAATCACTGCTACATCGACAAAGGCAGAAAACATACCATTCTGGAGCATCAGCAGATACTGGGCGCCATTATCGAAGGTGATTTTGCTTCTGCCCGCGATCTTCTGTCCCGTCATTACAATCGCTTTCAGCTGACAGATAAAGACTGAATCGCAGTTTTAATCTCATATTCGGCCTGCCTCGCCGGTTCCTCCTGTCCTTTCTCTGCAAAGCCGGCAGGGCAGGCATCAGAAAACTTACCTTCTTTTCATTCCGGATATTTTCTGTGCCTCTTTTTAATCTGATACCGCAAAATACACAGAAACAGACCGATTCCCAGATACCCCGTAAAAGGATAGATCAGGGCAATGAGCCTGTCAAACGGCATCTGTCCCAGAATAAAAGCATCCAGACTGACAAGAAATGCAATCAGAAACGATGCTTTGCTTCCTGCCTGCGCCAGATTACTGCAGATAGTCCAAAGAACCGGCGCCGCTGTGGAAAAAATGCCGCATATCATCACAAACACAAAGAAAGCGGCTGCCGCAGAGGAAAGATCCTCCGCCAGCTTCAAAGACGGCACAACGGTTCCCTCAGCCAGATCCATACGGGACATCAGCGCCAGGTTCATAAAGATCACTGTTGTCATCAGAAGAATTCCTCCCGCAATACCGCCTGCGGCGGCTTCCCGGGAAGATCGGGCATCCCGTCCAAGAGCCATGAGAAATGCCAGCGAACTGACCATATTATACGCTGCATAAAGTATGCCGCTGAACCACCAGCTGCCGGCAGGCCGGACACCTTCCAGAACCCTCACGTCCACATTTCCCGCCATCAGATCGCCGAAGTTTGCGGTCACCGTACAGATTGCGATAAAAACAGAAAAACCTATAATCAGAGGTCCCATAAGCCCCACAATGTCGATCAGCTTTTCCAGACCAAAGGCAAAGGCAGAAAATACAAGCAGCGCCATCACCAGTCCCCCCGTATAATAGCTGAACCCCCAATATTCCTGAGCGGCTGCCCCTGCGCCGGAGATCATCACCGCCAGCACTGCAAAGAGATAAAAGAGTACAAAGTATTCGTAAAAGGTCCCCAAAACTCTGCCGCAGAGAAGCTGATACGGTTTCTCTGCGCCTGCAGCTCCGGCCTCATGCCCCAGCTTCATAATACTGCCTCCCGCCCATGCAAACAGTACCATGCTGACCAGAGCTGCGCCTGTACTCATAACTCCATAGGAAGTGTAAAACTGCAGAATTTCCTGTCCCGTGGCAAATCCGGATCCGATTTCCAGCGCAACATAGGCTCCGGCATATTTCATCACACTCAAGAATCTGATTTTTTCTTTCAAAGCAACCTCCCCCATTACTGCCTGTTACAGTGTATGAACAGATTTTTTTCTCATGACAGAGGTACGGAAAATCTTTTGTGACACCCTCCCGTTCACCGGCTTTGATACATACTGTCTTTCCCATAAATCACTGTGTCATCCGGAGTCTGCGGCTTCTGCAAACACAGACTCAAAAAGAAAAGACAGATCCGAAGATAGCTTCGAGATCCGTCTTTTCTTTGTACTACAGGAACTAATAAATTAGTTACCTTCTTGGGATATAATGGGTGTGCAGCAGGTGATGCGCTTTTTCGCTTCCCGGTTCACCCAGATAATTTTTGTAGAGTTCTTTAATCACAGGATTCTTGTGAGATTTTCTGATAAAGCTTTCATGATCGCTTCTGTAAAGAGCCTTGGCTCTTTCTTCTCCGATATCCATCCAGTTTCTTACAGAAGATGGCTGCTGCGGCTGACCGCCTCCGTTAACGCATCCGCCCGGGCATGCCATGATTTCGATAAAATCGAAATGTTCTCCGGCTTTAACACGTTCCATCAGCTTTCTTGCATTGCCCAGTCCATGAGCCGCCGCCGCCCTGACAGTCAGATCTCCAATCCGGATCTCCGCTTCTTTAATGCCGTCTTTCTGACCGCGAACCTGCATATAGTCGATGGAGTCGGAACTCTGTCCGGTCACAATATCCGCCACGGTTCTGAGCGCAGCTTCCATTACGCCGCCGGTAGCTCCGAAAATGGTGCCCGCTCCTGTGGAAATACCCAGCGGACTGTCAAACTCACTGTCAGGCAGAGCCGGAAAATCAATTCCGAAAGCCTGCATCATTCTGGCAACTTCTCTGGTGGTCAGTACCAGATCCACATCCGGATATCCTGTGGCTGCAAGTTCTTCTCTCTGCGCCTCAAATTTCTTGGCTGTGCAAGGCATGATGGAAACAACCGCTATATTGGCAGGATCAATTCCTTCCTTCTCGGCATAGTATGATTTTATAACCGCGCCCATCATCTCATGAGGAGATTTACAGGACGAAAGATTATCCAGCATATCCGGGAAGAAATGTTCACAGAACTTGATCCAGCCCGGTGAGCAGGAAGTGATCAGCGGCAGCTTTCCGCCTTCTCTGAGCCGTTTCAGGAGTTCAGTTCCCTCTTCCATAATGGTCAGATCCGCTGCGGTGTCTGTATCAAAGACCTTGTCAAAACCGAGCATCCGAAGCGCCGTAACCATTTTCCCGGTTACATCGGTACCGATAGGCATACCGAACTCCTCTCCCAGAGCAGCTCTTACCGCCGGCGCAGTCTGCACGATAACCTGCTTGGTCGGATCTTTCAGAATTTCCCAGAATTCGTCGGCACTGGAATGCTCCTGCAGAGCGCCTGTCGGGCATACATTGATGCACTGCCCGCAGTTTACACATTTAGACTCGTCAATCGGCCTGTTAAACGTGGTTCCTACAACGGTGCTGAAGCCTCTGTTAATCACGTCGATAGCACCCACTGTCTGTACATTGTGACATACGCTGATACACCGTCTGCACAGAATACATCTGTTAGGGTCACGCATGATGGAAATGCCGTTATCTATCTCCATTACCTGATTGGCAGTGATAACCTCCTGATTCTTGGCATAGTTTGCAAATTCTGTTTCCATGGTATTTGCCAGAGTTTTCAGCTCACAGCCGGTGGAGCCTCTGTTGCAGCTCTGACACATTGCCGGATGGTTGGACAGAATCAGTTCCAGATTCTTCTTTCTGAAGTTAAGAATATCGGGAGTATGAGTTTTTACCACCATACCTTCCGCAACCTTCTGAACACAGGAAGCCTGCCAGTTTTTCATACCTTCCACTTCCACAAGACACATACGGCAGCATCCGATTTCACAGATATCCTTCAGGAAACAGAGGGTAGGGATTTTAATGTTGACTTCTTTTGCAGCTCTGAGAATGGTGTAATCCTCAGGCACATTGACGTCCATGCCGTCTATGGTAAGCTGTACTCTTTTCTTGTTTTCCATAATTGCCCTCCTTTCCCTTTATGCGTTCTTCATGATAGCCTTGAACGGACACTTTTCCATGCAGACGCCGCACTTGAGGCATTTTTCATTATCAATAACGTAAGGCGTATTTTTGCTGCCCGAGATACACTGAGCAGGACAGTTTCTGGCACACAAACCACAGTGTTTGCAGAGATCGTCCATGATAACGTACCGCAGCATGGACACGCACACGCCTGCAGGACATTTCTTGTCCACCACGTGGGCTTCATATTCGTCTCTGAAGTATTTCAGTGTGGAAAGAACAGGATTTGGAGCAGTCTGGCCCAGACCGCACAACGCCCCTTTCTGAATGTTCTTTGCCAGATATTCCAAATCATCCAGATCCTCCAGAGTTCCCTTTCCGTCGGTAATCTTAGTGAGAATCTCCAGCATTCGTTTGGTTCCGATACGGCATGGAGGGCATTTTCCGCAGGACTCTTCCACGGTAAATTCCAGATAGAATTTAGCGATATCCACCATACAAGTATCCTCATCCATAACGATCATTCCTCCCGAACCCATCATGGATTTCAGCTCCAGCAGGGAATCATAGTCGATCGGAGAATCCAGAAACTCTGCAGGGATACATCCGCCGGACGGGCCTCCGGTCTGCACTGCCTTGAATTTCTTCCCGCCGGGAATTCCTCCGCCAATTTCATAGATAATTTCACGCAGAGTGGTTCCCATCGGCACTTCTACAAGGCCGGTGTTATTGATCTTGCCTCCCAGAGCAAAGACCTTGGTTCCGTGAGATTTTTCCGTTCCGATACCGGCAAACCATTCCGGTCCGTTGAGGATGATCTGCGGAATGTTGGACAGTGTTTCTACATTGTTGAGAATTGTCGGTTTCCCGAAGAGACCTTCCACGGCAGGAAACGGTGGTTTGATTCTCGGCTCTCCGCGATTTCCCTCGATGGAAGTCATCAGCGCCGTCTCTTCACCGCAGACAAAGGCACCTGCGCCCAGTCTGATCTCCAGATTGAACTTAAATCCGGTTCCCAGTACGCTGTCGCCCAGAATACCGTATTCCTCAGCCTGTTTAATCGCAATTCCCAGTCTCTGCACAGCAATAGGATATTCTGCTCTGACATAAACATATCCCTGAGAAGCTCCAATGGCATAACCGGTAATGATCATAGCCTCAATGACCGAATGAGGATCGCCTTCCAGCACGGATCTGTCCATAAAGGCCCCCGGGTCACCTTCGTCGGCATTGCAGCAGACGTATTTTTCCCTTACCTGCTGTTTGGCCGCAAATTCCCACTTGGTGCCGGTAGGAAATCCGCCGCCGCCTCTGCCTCGCAGTCCCGACTCTTTCATCACCTGAATCACATCTTCAGGCTCCATCTCGGTCAGAACTTTACTCAGCGCCTGATATCCGTCAAAAGCTATGTATTCATCTATATTCTCCGGATCGATTCTTCCGCAGTTTCTCAAAGAAATTCTCATCTGTTTTGAGAAGAAATCCAGCTCGTTTTCGGATTTGAGACGTTCCACCACCCTGCCGTTTCTGATGTGCGCTTCCCAGATCTCATTGACATCGTCCGGCGTTACATTGGTATACATCACATTCTCCGGATAAACCAGCATAATAGGCCCTTCCGCACAGAGACCAAAACAGCCGGTCTTTACGATTTCCACCTTGTCCTCATAACTGTCTCTTGCGATGAGTTCCTCCAGTTTTTCCCTGTTCTTGGCTGCGCCTGATGAAGTACAGCCTGTGCCGCAGCAGGTCATGATATAGATTTTCTGATCGTCCCTGCCGATTCTGTTCCCGAATTTCTGCAGAGTGTCCTGCTGAATCTTCAGGATATCCTTAATTGTCTTTACCATCGTTTCCTCCTGCTATTCCTTCAGTTCATATTCATTCATAATCTCATCCACCATATCGGGAGTCAGTCTTCCGTAAACCTCATCATTGATGGTTACTACGGGAGCAAGACCGCAGGCACCGATGCACCTGCAGGAATCAAGGGAGAACTTGCCGTCTGCCGTACAGTCACCCACCTCAATGGACAGTCTTTCCAGAAACTTACCCAGAATATCATTGGCGCCCTTTACATAACAGGCGGTTCCCATACAGACATTGATTCTGTATCTGCCTTTCTTCTTCAAAGAAAACTGGGAATAAAAAGTTACAACTCCATACACCTTGGCCATGGAGATTCCAAGACCGTCTGCAATTCGTTCCTGAACCTCATAGGGTAGATAGCCGAAAAGCTCCTGCGCCTGATGCAGAATCGGAATCAGCGCGCCTCTCTCCTCTTTGTGGTCGGCGATGATTTTGTCAAGTTCTTCAAACTTCCTGGTCATTTCGCTGCAATTACACATCTTTTTCTCCTTCAAATCCATAAATATACCTTCATTCACAGAGGCGCCGGACGAAAGAAAAGTTCCCAAACCGTTAAGGTCTCCGCTTCCGCCGTTTGGCTGCAGTTCCCGCCTGCCGAATCACGCCCTGTCTTGTTAAAAAAATAACTAAACTTAGTTATTTTTTTAACCGTTATTCTTTTGCTCAATTCTATTCTCAATTTTCAGATTTGTCAACCGTTTATCTAAAAAAAAATTAGATCTTTCTACAAAAAAGCAGACATTATCTCATCCCAAATTATTCCGATTCGAATGTCTGCTTTTTTCCGTCATTTATACTTCTGATTCCATATGTTCATTGTGTAATAATTTATGTTCTTTTCCCTTCAGTATACCGTCATACAGATTCAGGGCAACCGGATTCTGTCCGGACGTCTTAATCTGCGAACGGCTGTCAAAGCGATACAGCCCGTTCTGTCTCGCCACCTTTGTCTCCGGTTCAACGCCCAGCAGCACAGGCTGGCCGCCGCCGTTGACACAGCCGTATCTGCAGGTCATGACTTCAACAAAATCATATTTCACATTGCCGGCCTCCATCTCGTCCAGAATCTTCGACACATTTCCGAGACCGTTGACTACGGCAATGCGCACATCTCTTCCATCCAGATTTACTGTCGCCTCTTTTACCGCATCGTTTCCGCGAATACCGGTAAACTTAATCTCATCCAGTTCACTGGTTCTGCTACTGCCCGTCAGATAACGGAGCACCGCCTCTGTTACGCCGCCTGTGGTGCCGAAAATCGCACCTGCACCCGAAGACATACCAAAAGGCATATCCAGAGATTCCGGCGTCACCGTGGCAAGGTCAATACCGGTCATTTTGATCATATCGGCAATTTCTGTGGTAGTCAGCACATAATCCACATTCTGCTCCCCTTCGGTATAATGCTCCGGTCTGAGAATCTCCGCTTTCTTCGCCGTGCACGGCATGATGGAAACCACTGCTGTTCTTCTCGGATCCTTGTCTCTGTTCATTCTGGCTTCTTCCTTGATCAGCGCGCCGAACATCTGCTGCGGTGATCTGCAGGTTGAGATGTTCTTTCTGAACCGAGGATAACGATCCTCACAGAATTTCACCCATGCAGGACAGCAGGAAGTAAACAGCGGCAGATTTTCACCGGTTTTCAGCCGTTCCGCCAGTTCTTTCGCCTCTTCGATGACAGTCAGATCCGCGCCGAAATCCGTATCGTAGACCTCGTCAAAGCCTACGAAGCGCATGGCGGCAGCAAGCTGGCCAAGAGAGTTGGCCCCTTTTTCCAGACCGAAATAATCGCCCACCGCAACTCTGACCGCAGGAGCAATCTGCGCCACAACCCGGACATTTTTATCCTCCAGCAGCTTCCATACCTGATCGGTATTCCTGTTTATGACGATGGCGCCTGTCGGACATACCACCCGGCACTGACCGCAGCCCACACAGGATGTCAGCGCCAGATCCTTCTTAAAAGGTGTGGTGATCATCATCTTAGAACCTCTCTGTGCAAAGCCCAGAACTCCGGCTCCCACCACTTCATGGCACATGCGGACACAGTCGCCGCATAGAATACATTTGTTCAAATCCCTGGTAATACATGGCGAACTGCTGTCCTTCGGATAAGTCTCTTTGTAGTTTTCGAATCTGACCTCACTGATGCCGAGACGCTTGGAAAGCTCCTGCAGATTGCACAGACCGTTGGGCGCGCAGGTGGTACAGTCCCTGCAGTGAGAAGCCAGAAGCAGTTCAATGATCATCTTTCTGTGATGAAGCAGTCTTTTGGTATGGGTAAAGATCACCATACCGTCTCTCGGTCTCTCCGAGCAGGATGCAAATACTTTTCCTTTGTCATCCTCCACCACACACAGTCTGCATGCTCCATGGGTGGACAGATCGGAATGATAGCAGAAAGTCGGAATGTCAATCCCTGCGTTCCGAATGACTGTCAGGACATTCTTCTCGTCGGTAAATTCTACTTTTCGATTGTTAATTGTCATATATCCCATAAATCATTTTCCTCCTACCATTCAATATGAATCGCATCAAAAGCGCAGTCAGACAGGCATGCGCCGCATTTGATGCAGGTATCCGTGTCAATGTGGTAAGCTTTTCTGACCTGTCCTGCAATAGCTCCTGCAGGACAGTTTCTGGCGCACTTTCCGCAGCCCTTACACTTGTCCGGCGCAATAATAAACTTCTGCAGAGCCGTGCAGTTTCTGGAAATACATTTTTTCTCCACTACATGCTGCTCATATTCTTCTCTGAAAAATTTCAGCGTGCTCATTACAGGCTGGGCTGCGCATTTTCCCAGACCGCACAACGCAGTATCGGTAATGGTTTCCGACAGTTCTTCCAGCATGTCCAAATCTTCCAGAGTACCTTTGCCTCCCACAATTCTTTCAAGAATTTCCAGCATTCGTTTTGTACCTTCCCGGCAAGGCACGCATTTTCCGCAGCTCTCATTCTGGGTGAAGTTCATAAAGAATCTGGCAACTTCCACCATGCAGGTATTTTCATCCATAACCACCATACCGCCGGAACCGATCATTGCGCCGATTTTCTTCAGAGAGTCAAAATCCAGTTTCATATCCAGATGTTCTTCGGTGAGACAGCCACCGGAAGGACCTCCGATCTGCACTGCCTTGAATTTGCGATCTCCTTTGATTCCTCCTCCGATGTCAAAAATGACTTCTCTCAGCGTCGTCCCCATAGGCACTTCGATGAGACCGGTATGCTTTACACTTCCGGTCAGGGCAAATGCTTTGGTTCCACTGTTGTTTTCAGTGCCGACAGACGCAAACTTTTCAGCGCCTTCAGCAATGATCATCGGTACATTGGCATAAGTTTCCACATTATTCAGGACTGTAGGTTTATCAAACAGGCCGTGTTCCACCGTTCTTGGCGGTTTCACTCTCGGCATGCCCCGATTACCTTCAATGGAGGCAGTCAGTGCGCTTCCTTCTCCGCAGACAAATGCACCTGCCCCTCTGTTGATATGCAGACGGAATGAAAAATCAGTGCCCAGAATATGTTCACCCAAAAGTCCTGCTTCTTCTGCCTGTGCAATGGCATTCTTCAGTCTGGAAATCGCCAGCGGGTATTCCGCACGGACGTAGATATATCCCTCATCGGCGCCCACCGCGTAAGCAGCCAGAATCATACCTTCGATCATTTTGTGGGGATCTCCCTCCATGATGCTTCTGTCCATGAAAGCTCCCGGATCTCCTTCGTCACCGTTGCAGACAACATAACGTTTCTTTTCCGGCTGAGAAGCTACCTGACTCCATTTTTTGGCGGTCATAAAGCCTGCGCCGCCGCGGCCTCTCAGGCCGGCAGCCATAACTTCGTCAATCACTTCTGCCGGACTCATTTCAAAGAGCGCTTTCTCCAAAGCTCCGTATCCGCCGATTGCGATATATTCCTCAATATGCTCGGCGTCAATGGAGCCGCAGTTTTTCAGTACGTTGCGATGCTGTTTCTCATAGAAGTGAATTTCTTCCTGTTTCGGACATTCTTTTCCGTCCTGCATAAACAGCAGCCTATGTATCAGTTCACCCCGAACCACAGTCTTAAAGAAGATCTCTTCGCAGTCTTCCGGTTTTACTTTCGTATAGAGAATGTTCTGCGGTTCAATTTTCATCAGCGGTCCCATTTCACAAAATCCGTGACACCCGCTTTTTCTGACAGCGATTTTTCCGTCACCATGAGCAACTTCCGGTTCAAACACCACTTCAATATCAGGATTCTGCTCTGTCAGTTCGCACATCTTCTCATAGATTTCCCCGGAACCTCCTGCCATACAGCCGGTTCCCGCACAGATTAGAATTCTGCATTTATCCTGTTCAATTTCCTTCTTTGCAGCCTCACGAACCAGTCTGAGAGACTGTCTGTCCGTCATTTTTTTCATATCATGCACCTCTCAATTCGTGAACCAATGCGATAGCCTTCTCCGGCGACATTTCCGGATAAACCTTATCATTGACGGTGAGCACCGGCGCAAGACCGCAGGCCCCCAGACAAGACACCGTCTCAAGAGTGAAAAGCATGTCCTCGGTAGTCTGCTTCTCCTTTGAAAGCCCCAGTTCACTGTACAGGGCTTCTAAAATAGGAATGGACTTCCGCACATGACATGCTGTGCCGTCACAGACTTTTATCAGGAATTTACCCTTCGGCTCGAAGGAGAAATTCTCATAAAAAGTCGCTACACTATAGGCCTGGGATTCCGGTATGTTCAGATTCTCTGCAACATAGGTAAGAAGCTCCGGCGGAAGGTAACGATATTCCTCCTGTATTTCCTGAATAATCGGGATCAGGTCTGCCTGAGTGCGCCCGTGGGCAGCAATAATTTCATCTGTTTTGTCATAATATTCTTTTTCCAGCATATTACACCACGCATCAGTGCCCTCCGGGCAATTTGATGCCTATCCTTTCTGCCTTTTTGTTATGTTTTCATTCTATTGGTTTGATAATTGGTTGTCAATAACTAAATAACAAGTATGAATATTTTTTAAATATATTTTAAAAAAATACAAAAACAACCGAAATCAAAGTCGCCTGTGATTTCGGTTCAACTGTTAACTGTTGTATTGGTGATAATACTTAAAACTGCAGGTG
>CASEOD010000068.1 GCA_949289445.1 uncultured Eubacteriales bacterium | reverse complement strand
CGAAGATTTGCCCAGTGCCAGAAAATTTCTCTCCTGGATTGTGGGAAGAGATACGGCGAATCTGAATTTTACCCAGATTACAAAGGCAGTGGTGGAGACAGTAGCAGAAAATGCGTCTGACGGAGTCATTGCTCCCATGCTGTTTATGGCCATCGGCGGTGCACCGCTGGGTTTTTTATACAAGGGAGTCAATACACTGGACTCTATGGTGGGCTACAAGAATGACCGGTATCTCAATTTTGGGAAATTTTCAGCCATTGCCGATGATGTATTCAATTATATTCCGGCAAGAATTACGGCTTTTGCCATGATCTGCGGTGCTCCTTTTGTCGGCCTCGACGGACGAAATGCACTTCGGATTTACAGACGGGATCGGCACAATCATGCCAGTCCCAACAGCGCTCATCCTGAATCTGTCTGTGCAGGTGCTCTGCATGTTCAGCTGGCAGGAGACGCTTACTATTTCGGGAAACTATACAAGAAAAAGACCATCGGCGATCCGGACAGGGCTGTGGAGGCTTTCGATATTCCGGCAGCTGTCAGACTGATGTATGCTGCCGCAGTCCTTTGTCTGGCATTTTTTGAAGGAATCAGAATAATTTTGGTGTTACTATGATGAAAGAAATACACGGCGGAAATATTTATAAATTCGATCACAAGGTATACGACTTTTCCGCCAATCTCAATCCTCTGGGCATGCCCGAGGAAGTAAAACAGGCGATAATCAGTAATATTGATGCATATGAAAGCTACCCGGATCCATTTAACCGCGAACTGACGGCAGCCATCAGCAGTTTTCATGGTGTAGAAGAGGGAAGAATCTGCTGCGGTAACGGAGCCGCGGATGTAATTTTTCGCATTCCTCTTGCTCTGAAACCAGAAAAGGCGCTGCTGGTGTCACCTACATTTTCCGAGTATCAGCAGGCTCTGGAAACTGTGGGATGCCGGGTACATCATCATTTTCTCACAGAAGAGAAGGAATTTATTCCCGATGACAGTATTCTGGAATCTGTTGACAGCAGCTATGACATGATGTTTCTCTGCAATCCCAATAATCCAACCGGGATTCCTGCAGGCAGAGAGCTGGTTCTGGCTATCGCAGAAAAATGCAGAAAATGCGGTATCGTTCTTGTCATTGATGAATGTTTCAGCGAGTTTTTGGATGAAGAAGAAAAGTATTCCGTTATGGACTGCATTAAAGATCTGTCCAATGTGATCATTCTTAAAGCATTTACCAAGATTTACGCCATGGCAGGTCTCAGGCTGGGATACTGTATCTGCGGAGATTATGAAACTGCAGACAAGATCAGAGGTACTCTGCAGCCGTGGACGGTGTCTACAGTGGCATCCAAAGCAGGAACCGCGGCGCTGCAGCTTGAAGGATTTGTTGAAAAGACAAAAGAGTATGTCAAAGAAAACAGGGAATTTCTCGTAAATGGATTGCAAAATCTGGGTTATCGAGTTTATAATACAAGAGCCAACTACATTTTTTTCAAAGGAAGCGAGCATCTTTCCGCATCCCTTGAGGCTTATGATATCATGATTCGGTCCTGCAGCAATTACATTTCTCTGGACAAACATTATTACAGAATCGCCGTCAGAACCAGGGAAGAAAACGAATATTTTCTGAAATCCCTGGAAAAAGTGAGTAAACAGGCGGCAGAAAGAAAAGAGGACATGAACAATGGCTAAAACGATTATGGTGCTGGGCACCTGTTCCAATGCCGGAAAAAGTGTGCTGACGGCAGGTATCTGCAGAATTCTGAAGCAGGACGGCTATAAGGTTGCACCTTTTAAGGCGCAGAACATGGCGCTGAATTCTTTTATCACGAAGGATGGCATGGAGATGGGCAGGGCGCAGGTTATGCAGGCGGAAGCCTGTCAGATTGAGCCGGACTGCAGGATGAACCCGGTACTCCTGAAACCAACCAGCGATCAGGGGTCTCAGGTGGTTATCAACGGTGAAGTGTACGGAACACTGAGCGCGAAAGAATTCTATACTCGTAAAGGTGAATTTCGTGAAAGTATTCGCAAAGCCTTTGAAAGTCTTTCTGAAGAATATGATGTCATTGTTATGGAAGGGGCAGGAAGCCCTGCAGAGATCAATCTGAAAGAAGACGATCTTGTGAATATGGGAATGGCCAAAATGGCTGACGCGCCGGTGCTTCTGGTGGGCGACATCGACAGAGGCGGTGTATTTGCCTCTCTGGCAGGTACCATGCTGCTCTTTGACGAAGAAGAAAAAGCCAGGGTAAAAGGAGTCATCATCAATAAATTCAGAGGTGACGTTACCATTCTTGAACCGGGACTGCGTATGCTGGAAGATATTATCCATGTGCCCGTTGCGGGTGTTGTTCCTTACATGCAGCTGGATCTGGATGACGAGGACAGTCTGACAGATCGTTTTGCCGGAAGAAAAGGTGACGCGCTCATTGACATTGCAGTTATCAGAGTTCCAAGGATTTCCAACTTTACAGATTTTAATCCTTTTGAGTATATTGAGGGGGTGGATGTCCGTTATGTGGGATCTGTCAATGAGCTGGGCAGTCCGGATATGATTATCCTGCCGGGCACCAAGAATACCATGGCAGATCTGTTATGGCTCCGTCAGTCGGGACTGGAAGCGGCGATTCTCAAATTCCACGCAAAAGGAAAACCGATATTCGGTATTTGTGGCGGTTTTCAGATGCTTGGACAGTCACTGTCAGATCCCCATGGTGTAGAACATGGTGGAACCATGAGCGGAATTGGTCTTCTGCCTCACAGCACAGTTTTTGAAAATGAGAAGGTTAGAACCAATGCTGTTGGGGTACTTTCTGATATAGATGGAATTTTCGGCCGGCTTTCGGGAAAGACTTATCATGGTTATGAAATCCATATGGGAGTTTCCGGAGCGGACGGTAATATCATCAACGAAGGAAATGTATACGGAACCTATATTCACGGGATTTTTGACAGAGAAGACATTGCCCGCACTGTGGTAGAAGCTTTGCTTGCTGAAAAAGGCCTGGATTTTTCCGATGTGAAGGCTTTTGATGTGGAAAGCTATAAACAGCAGCAGTATGATATTCTGGCAGATGGACTGAGAAAATCGCTGGATATGGATCTGATTTACAGTTTAATCAAGTAAATGGGAGGAGAAAATGATGAAGAAGAATGATTTAGGGTTAGTGCACATCTATTGCGGCGAAGGAAAGGGAAAGACCACCTGTGCCGTAGGTCTTACGGTCAGAGCCTGTGGTTATGGTCTTCATGTTCTGTTCATGCAGTTTCTGAAGTCCGGTGACAGCAGTGAGCTGAAGATTTTAAAGAATCTGCCGGGTATCGAAGTGTTGGGTACCAAGCCGATTAAAAAGTTCTCTTTCCAGATGACTGAAGAAGAAAAAGCCGAGACCAGAGAAATCAATGCACAGCAGTTCCATGACATGATCCGAATGCTGGAAAACGATCACTATGACATGCTGGTACTGGACGAATGCCTCGGCGCTATTGAAGCGGGACTTCTGGATAATCAGCTGATTGTGGATTTTCTGAAGAACAGACCGGAGCAGCTTGAAGTTGTGCTGACCGGCAGGTATCCGACAGAAGAACTGGAAGAACTGGCAGACTATGTATCCAGAATCGATAAAGTAAAACACCCTTATGACAGGGGAATTCCGGCAAGGGCAGGTATTGAAGCGTAATGAAAATCGAAAATATTAAACCCGATCAGATCGAAGCAAAAAGCTTTGAAATCATCGGAGAAATTTTAGGAGATAAAAAACTTGATCCTCGTTACGAGGCAGTAATCAAAAGATGTATTCACACTTCTGCGGATTTTGAGTATGCGGACAGTATGTACTTTACCGACGGTGTTATCGAAAAGATTCAGGAAGCCATCAAGGCGGGAGCCTATATTGTGACTGACACAAGAATGGCGCAGGCCGGCATCAATAAACGCCGGATTGAAAAATACGGCGGGGAGGTTCTGTGCTTTATCGGAGATGAAGATGTGGCAAAAGAAGCAAAAGAAAGGGGCGTTACCCGCTCTCTGGTCAGCATGGAAAAGGCTGCGAAACTGGACAGACCGGTTATCTTTGCCATCGGCAATGCACCGACAGCCCTGCTTTCCATTTATGATCTGGTGAAGGCGGGAAAACTCTCTCCAGCAGCTGTCATCGGTGTACCGGTTGGTTTTGTCAACGTAGTGGAATCTAAGGAAAAAATTATTGAACTTGGGGTTCCGGCCATTGTTGCCAGAGGCCGCAAGGGGGGCAGCAACATTGCTGCAGCCATTGTCAATGCTGTACAATATCAAATTTCAGAGTAAACTTTTCAAAGGCCGTCATAATTGTGACGGCTTTTTCATATAGTCTTGTAGAGTTATGTGAGAAAGAGGATGAAGGTATGACAGATGGAAATATTTATAACAGTATAGCGGAAAGGACCGGCGGGGAAATTTACGTCGGTATTGTAGGCCCTGTCAGAACAGGAAAATCTACGTTTATCAAAAGATTTATGGAGATGTTCGTAGTGCCGGGAATTGAGAACACCTATGCCAGAAGCAGGGTTGTAGATCAGCTGCCGCAGAGCGGAGACGGCAGAACCATCACTACCACAGAACCCAAATTTGTTCCGGAAGAGGCTGTCAGAATCAAGATCGGCAGCGCATCCATGTCTGTACGTCTGGTAGACTGCGTAGGTTATCTGATTCCGGGAGTGCTGGGTCATCAGGAAGAGGGAAAAAGCCGTATGGTAAAAACCCCTTGGGATACTGAACAGATGCCTTTTGAACAGGCGGCAGAGAGAGGAACAGAGAAAGTTATCAAAGACCATTCCACTGTTGGGATCATGGTTACCTGTGACGGCAGTTTTGGAGAGATTCCGAGGGAAAATTACATCAAAGCCGAAGAAAAAACCGTTGCCCAGCTGAAGGATTTGGGAAAACCCTTTGTCATTGTGCTTAACAGCAGTGAACCAGAATCTCTCAAAACAAAAGATCTGGCAAAGAAACTTCAAATCAGACACGATGCTCCTGTTATTGCAGCTGACTGCACCATGATGGATAAAGATGTGCCTGCGCGTATCTTCAATGAGCTATTGAAACAGTTTCCTGTCAGTGAGGTTTTTATCGATCTGCCGGAATATATGGATGCTCTTTCTCCGCAGCACTATATAAAATCCGGTCTTGTCGAGACTGTACGCAGCTGGATGGAAAATCTCACTACTATCAGCAGTGCGGAAGAAAGTGTTCAGTCCCTTACCGTCAATGAACATGTAAAAGAAGCTGTAGTACTGCGTTCTGAAATGGCGACGGGAAGGGTTTATGGTGATATCAGACTGAAAGACGGTCTGTATTATCAGATCATGGAGGAACTGCTGGGGCGGCCTGTACATAACGATCGTGAACTTTTCCTGCTTCTCAGGGAATATGCCGATGCAAAAGCAGCCTATGACGATATGGCGGAAGCTCTGGAAAAGGTAAAAAATACGGGATACGGCATTGTTCATCCGAAGCTGAAACAGATGCATCTGGGAAAACCGGAGGTATTTAAGCAGGGAAATAAATACGGTGTCCGCCTCATCGCATCAGCGCCGTGCCTCCATATGGTAAGGACCGATATCAGTACAGAAATTTCTCCGATTGTAGGTACAGAACAGCAGTCTGCGGATCTGGCAGCATATCTGATGGAAAAATTCGACGTGGCTGAATCTTCGGAGGGCGGTGATATCTGGGCAACCAATCTGTTCGGAAAATCTCTGCAGGAACTGGTTGCGGAACAGATGGACGGGAAACTGACAGCCATGCCGGAAACTCTGCAGGGAAAGGTACAGAGATCACTGCAGAAAATCAGCAACGAGGGTAAAGACTATTTCATCTGTATCATATTGTAAAAAACAGTTCAAAGCTCTATGCGACCTGAATTCTGTTCAGATTGCACAGAGCTTTTTTCTTTTACAGAGAAAAAAGTGGAATTGCCGGTCTTTTTGTGATAAAATATTCCCGCTAGTGAAATTATAGTAATAGGGGTTTTGCTTTGAGATGACATATTTTATCAGCTTTTTTGTCGAGGGTGACTGGTCGATGCTGATTTACAGCCTGAATATGATCATAGCCTTGACTATCATATTTCTGGAACGAAAGAATCCGTCAGCGACTCTGGCCTGGATTCTGGTTCTTTTTGTACTTCCGGTGTTGGGAATTTTTCTCTATCTGATGCTGTCTCAGAACATATCGAGGTACAGGATTTCAAAACTTACAGAGACTGAACGCAAAGTGTTCGGCAAAGGTCTTCAGATGCAGATTCAGCAGGTGGAAGACGGAACCTATCCTTACGCCAATGAGGAAGCGGTTAAGTGGAAACATCTGATCAAACTGAATCAGGTATATGGACAGGCCCTGTTGACACAGGATAACGAACCGGAGATTTTTGACGACGGCAAAAAGATGTTTCACAGTCTTGTGAGAGACATCAGAAATGCCGAAGAATACATCAATGTGGAATATTATATCATCAAGGATGACATGGTCGGTCACAGACTGCTGGAAGTGCTTGTGCAGAAAGCAAGACAGGGTGTGGAGGTAAGACTACTGATGGATGCTCTCGGATGCAGATTCATCAATAACCACAGGCTGAAAGATTTTCTGGAGGCAGGCGGGAAGACAGCTTATTTCTTCAAACCCAGACTGAAATACCTTTATTTAAAGATGAACTACAGAAATCATCGGAAAATTGTGGTTATAGACGGAAAAATTGCGTATACGGGCGGATTCAACATTGCAAGAGAATATTTGGGGTTCAAACGCAGATTCGGATACTGGAGAGATGCCCATATCAGAATATGCGGGGGAGCGGTACAGGCTTTAAACGCCAGATTTATCCTCGACTGGCGGTTTGCATCCGGGGAACCGCTTGAACTCACTGAGGCTTACCGGGAAGCAGGGATAGGATCGGGGCGTATACCTGTACAGATTGTTTCCAGCGGACCGGATTCTGTCAGAGAAGAAATCAAGCGTTCTATGATGAGAATGATTACCTATGCCGAGAAATCTGTTTACCTGCAGACTCCGTATTTTATTCCCGATCCCAGCATGCTGGAGTCTCTGAAAATGGCGGCACAGTCGGGGGTCGATGTTCGAATCATGATTCCATGTATGCCGGATCATATTTTTGTGTACTGGGCCACTTATTCTTACTGCGGAGAACTGATCAGATCCGGAGCCAGAGTCTTTATCTACGATCGAGGTTTTCTTCACGCAAAGACTCTGGTGGTGGACGGAGAGGTGGCCACAATCGGTTCTGCCAATTTTGATCGCAGAAGTTTCAGGCTTAATTTTGAAACGAACGCTTTCGTTTATGACAAGGAGTTTGCAGGACATATGGAAAAACTGTTTCTGTCTGATACGGAATGCGGACATGAGCTGACCATGAAGGAATACAATCACCGCTCTCCGGGAATTAAGTTCAAGGAAGCGATCTCAAGACTGCTGTCTGATATTCTGTAAACACTTAGAAAAACTGCAACAGGAGGTAATCAATGAAATTCTATTTTGCATTATGGTTTGCGAAACTGATCAATGTAATCATTAACATTGTGGATAAGAGCAGAGGATCGAATTTCTCAGGTGAAAAGGCCATGAAGATTGATCCGAAGATGGTGTCCCATTTCAAAGGTATCGATTATTCCAGAGTCCTGTTTATCACAGGAACCAACGGAAAGTCTACCACCACCAATCTCGTCACTCATATTTTCAGAAGTAACGGGAAAAAGGTTATTGCAAATCTGGAAGGGGCGAATCTGATCTATGGAGTGGCTACGGCATTATCAAAAGCTTCTACCCTGACAGGAAAAATCAAAGCAGACTATCTTATTTTTGAAACCGACGAACGGTATCTTCCATTGATTCATGAGCAGCTGCCTGCAGAAAACATTATGATTACCAATTTGCAGAAGGATCAGGTGCAGCGAAACGGAGATCCTGATTTTATCTACCGCAGGCTGTTTTCTGCAATTGGAGGCAATGTAAAACTGTTTCTGAACAATGAGGAGCCAAGAACCAGATCTTTTGATGAGAAAAGCTCAGCTATTGTCACCTACGGTGTAGCCCGTCACGGAGAGTCGTTTGTGAAGGATGATACTTTTCCGACTATGGCCTGTCCGAAATGCCGGCGCAAGATTGTATTTGATTACTATAACAATGATGGGGTCGGAAAGTTTCACTGCAGCCACTGTGATCATCAAAGCGGTGAAACCGCCGATTACACTGTTACGGATGTCAACTTTGCGGAGAGAACCTTCAGAATGGAGAATACGGTATTTCCTATGCCTTATGATACGCCATACATGTGTTATAATTATGCGGGAGCGCTGGCTGTGGCAAAAGAACTTGGCGGTATTGAGATTGAAGAAGCGGCAAAATCCTTCGCAAGTTTTGAGAACGTGGGAGGACGCTTTGAAATTCTCAGATATAAAGGCAAGACTATCAAATATATGCGTATTAAGCAGGAGAATCCTGAGACACTGCAGACCTGTATCAATGTTATGGCTGCAGACAGGGAAAACAAGATGGTGTGTCTGGGACTGTGTCCGTTAATCGACATTATCCCCAACTATACCAATACTTTCTATGCTTTTGACTGTGATCTTTCGGAACTGGTTAAGTCCAGTGTAGAAAAATATTTCTGCTTTTCCGACAGAGTCTGTTATGATACTGCAAACCGTTTAATCTATGAAGGTGTGGATCCATCTGTGATTTCCATTGCGGACACAGAAGCCGTCGAGACGATTTTTAAGGAAATTGAAAGTGTTGAAACCGATAACATTTACCTTATCACATGGATCAATACATTTTATCACATGAAGAAATATATTGAAAAGGAGGGAAACTAAATGAATACGCTGAAGATTGCTTGGCTTTTTCCGGATACGTTTTATCTTCACGGCGAACGAGGCAATATTCTTGCTCTGGAACGTTTTGCCGGCCTTGCGGGTCTTGAAACCGAAACTGACAAAATCGACTTTGATACAGAAGGCTTCTCTCCACTGGATTACGATGTGATTTTCTGTCCACCGGGAGAAATCGTATCTTTTCCCTCAGTATTAGAATGGATGAAACCTTACCGGACGGAGTTTGAAACCTTCATCGGAGAAGGTCGGCCTCTGCTTGTAACAGGAACGTCCATTGCGCTGTGGTGCAGCAGAGTAAAACGGTTTGACGGAAGCGAGTTTGAAGGGTTGGGAATTCTGAAGGCTTACGCTGTTGAAAAAGAAGCGGTTTACGGTGATGATCTGTATTACCGGTGCACGTATCATGATCAGACATTTGAGATTATAGGGAATCAGATTCAGATGGCGGATTTCATCAATGAAGGGGAGCAGCCCTGGGGGCATCTTCTTTACGGATACGGAAACACCGGAAAAGACCGTGAAGAAGGTTTTCTGAAGAACAACGCCATCTTTACCAACACACTGGCACCGCTTCTGGCGGTACATCCTGCTCTTGCAGCGGAAATGATAAAGGCTGCTGCAGAAGTAAAAGGAGCAGAAATCAGTGAGATAAAATGGGATAACACTTTGGCGGAACAGTCCTTTGCAACAAAAAAAGAATTTATTGAAACTAAAGTCACAAGATTAACAAACTGTAAGGAGAATTGATATGTCATTTCTGGATAAGCTGACCGATGCAGCTGCAAGCATCGGAGACAAAGCCAATGATGCGATTGAAATTACCAAGCTGAAATCTAAAATCAACAGTGAAAAAAAGGCAATTGAATCAGATCTGGCCAAAATCGGACGTATTTATTATGCGATGATGAAGAACGAAGGGTTTGAACTGACTGAGGAAGCTGCTGAGCTCAGCAGAAAAATTGATGCCCATTACGCTGTGATCAGTGAAACGGAAGAAGTGCTGTCAGGGTATAAGTCAGAAACGCTTTAGCATCAATGCGGTATTTTGTGAAGCGACAGAGGCTCACTCTGCCGCTTCCTTGTTTTTGCTCCCATTTCCTCACAGAGGGATGACAAGTTCAGTTCCGATCATCAGATTATATGGATCGATGGATGGATTTGCGCGCATAATGTCATCCAGTCGTGCGCCATGTTTTTTGGCGATTAAGTACAGCGTATCACCGGCTTCCACAACGTGAATCACTGAGGAAGGCCGTGGGCATTCCTGAGGTTTCTGAAGCTGAGACTCATCTCCCGGGATACAGAGCTTGGTTCCGATCTGCAGGTTATACGGGTTGGTGATACGATTTACCTTCATCAGCAGGCTGACAGGCAAATCGTATTTTTCTGCAATAGTGTAGAGAGTATCACCAGCAGATACGGTATATACATCGATGCATACCAGTGTGTTGTTCATAAAAAACCACCTTTCATTAAAAACCTTTTTCTCACGATATTATTATATTTTCAAAAGAACGCAAATGTGATAAAATGATAGGAAATATTATTGGGAAAGGAAAGATTACATTGAAAAGATTTTTACGTTCACCTGTCCTTGTTCTGCTGCTGGTACTGATCATTCTTCGAATGGTTACAAACCCTTCTATCAGTATCGGTGAGTGGTTCATGGACAAGATTCTGATTTTGCCGGGAATTATTATCGGTCTGTCGTTTCATGAGTTTGCTCACGGTGCAGTCTCCAACGCACTGGGAGATCCCACTCCGAAACAGCAGGGGAGACTGACCGTCAATCCGGCTGCACACATTGATCCCTTTGGATTTATCTGCCTGCTTCTGGCCGGTTTCGGATGGGGAATACCGGTTGAAATCAATCCCGGCTATTACAAAAAAAGAAGACTGGGCGAAATTCTGGTTTCTCTTGCCGGAGTTGCCATGAATTTTCTCATTGCCATTGTATTTGCGCTGATTATGAAAGGATTGCTTGTATGGCAGCCTGCCTTTGTGTTGTCCGACCTGGGCGAAATTGTCTTCGACATTTTGTCAGGGGTTGTTTCCATCAATGTGATTCTGATGATTTTCAATCTGCTTCCGGTGCCGCCTCTTGACGGTTTCAGCATTGTGACGGAAATTTTTAATTTGAGAAGATACAGCTGGTACTATGAAGTCTATGACAAAGGTTTTCTGATTCTGCTTGCATTGATCATCTTTAATGTGACAGATTTCGTGCTGCTTCCCTGTGTCAGCTTTATGCTTCAGTGGATTTACAGTGTCTTTGTTTTCTAATGTTTATAAAAGAAGAGATCGGTTCAGTGAACTGCACCCCACTTGTTATCCAGTATACCATACTGTCTAACAAATGGGGTGCAGTTCATTTGGTGCGCCGGTCTCTTCTTTACTGTATAGCAACAGTTTTATTTTATGGACTTGATTTTTATGTCGCTGATTCTGTCAGCGGCTTTTCCTGTTTTGTTGGCCAGACTGTTCAGATCTTTGGAAAACTCCCTGACTACGATGATATTCCGCAGGCTCTGCTTTCGAAATTCCAGTTCATCGATATTTTCCCAGTACAGCCTTTTAATCTGATTTTCGTTTTTCTTGGCTTTTACCAGATGCTCCCAGAAGAATTCCGGACTGTCATCTGTCCAATGACTGACTGCTTCGGTTACAGCATGGATTGAGTCATAGATCAGTTCTGTCATCTCCAGATTCTTTTCAGTGGGGGTGTAATTGAAAAAGATAAGAAAATCTTTCAGATCCTTGATTTTGTCGGTTATATCGTCAATAGAACGTGATACGGCAAACAGATCATGACGATCAAGAGGTGTGATAAATGAGTTTTCCACATAGTCAATGACTTTTCTGCGAACTTTGTCAGCTTTTTTTTCACACTGTTCTATTTCCTCAGCCAGACTGAGATCCTTTGAATCCATGAATTTCAGAAACATTGACATACTTTCGTCAGTGATCTCACATTGTTTATAAAGCATGGAATAGAAGTTTGGCCGTTCTTCTTTCCTGAAAAAGTTCTTACTGAATTTTCTCTTTGAGGATATCTGGGGTTTGAATTTGTCGGTTTTAGTCGTTTTTATCTGTTTCATTCAGCACCTTCCTTATCATAATTTATAGGTTAAAGTCTGCATCTGATAAAGTTCATAACTGTAAATATCAGTGCTCCCATCAGAGCAGAAGCCGGTATGGTAATCAGCCACGCAACGGCAATTTTTTTTGTTACACTCCAGTTGACAGATTTTGGTGTATCTCCGGTTCCCACTCCCATGACAGACGAAGTAATGACTTGTGTTGCGCTGATGGGAAGTCCTGTAAGGTTTGCTGCGGTCACTACTGAGATAGTCGCCATTTGTGAAGCAAAAGAGTTATGTGTGTCAATTTTGCAAATTTCCATTCCCACCGTTTTAATCATATTATAGCCTCCTGTAACGGTTCCGAAAGAAAGGGCGGCACTAACAGCCAAAATAAGCCATAAGGGAATGATGATGTCAGAACCGTACCATGCGGCAAGACCTATGGCGATCAGTCCCATTACTTTTTGGGAGTCATTACTTCCATAGCAGAAAGCCAGAAAAAAGCTGCTCAATTTATGCAGTATTTCGATACGTTTATTCCAGACAATGGTTGCATTTTTTAGCAGCCGGTTCTGCGTTCTGTAGAAGATGAGCCCTGCAAAAAAACCGATAACGGGTGACAGAAGCATGGCCAGAATGACCTTTGTCATAATCGAACTCCACTGTACGCAGGAGAAACCGTAAGCGGCAGCACCGCAGCCGATCATCGCCCCGATCATGGAATGAGAAGCGCTTGACGGCAGTTTGATTACCCAGGTGATAAGATTCCAGACCATACTGCCTGCAAATGATGCAATGACAAAGATGATGCAGAGAGCCGGTGATTCTGACAGAGCCGGGCGGCTGTCTATGATGTTTTCTGATATTGTATATGCCACGGCTGTGCCCAGCAGAACCGCACCCAGAAAGTTGGCAAAACCGGCAAGCATTACTGCCTTTGACGGTGAGAGCAGGCGGGAAGATATTGTCGTGGCAACTACGGTACTGCCGTCATGCATGCCGTTAATATAGGCAAAGACGAGACCGATAATGATCATAAAGTAAAACATAAGATTCCCCCGATTGTGTTAACAGTAACTAAATTATATATGAATGAAAGAACAAAAATATTTGTAGTTTTAACGAAATTAAAGTTAAATCTTTGTAAAATTTAAAATTGAATATTT
>CASEOD010000067.1 GCA_949289445.1 uncultured Eubacteriales bacterium | reverse complement strand
CCACACGCGGTCAGGTAGAAGATTTTATCAGAGAAAATAAAGTAGATAATTTAAAAGATCTCTGTGAGGCTATGCAGATCGGGAAAAAGTGCGGAGGCTGCAGAGAAGATCTGGAAATGATTCTCGACGAAACACTGAACCGTTAGATCAGACAACGGCAGGAAAGCATCGCTTTCCTGCCGTTTTTCTTCGGATTATCTGTCATTGAAACGATAAAAATCCATTCATAAATGAAAAGAGCCAGTTGTCCCGCAAAAGCTGCAGCCGATATATACTCGTCTTCCTCTTCTTCTGCTCTGTCAGCTGCGGCTGTACGGCGCCAGTTCCAGTCTGATAAAATATCCCTGATTATGCTGACATACAGGACAGATTTTCGGCGCCTCTGTCCCTTCGGCAATATGTCCGCAGTTTAAACACATCCATTTGCAGGATATGTCGGAAACGAACAGTTTCCCCTGTTCCAGCAGATCGGCCAGCTGACTGAATCTATCTCCGTGTGTTTTTTCAATTTCTGAAATCTGATTGAAGGAACTTGCGATCTGAGGGAATCCCTCTTCCATGGCTTTCTGTCCAAAGGCTTTATACACATCGTCGGCTTCTTCATACTCGTTGCGCTGCGCATAACGTAAGAGCTGAACCATGGATTCTGTAATGTCCACAGGATAACTGCCTTCCATGTTCACCGTTTCTCCTGCCAGTTCTTTCAAATGATTGTAAAAGATTTCTCCATGTTCTTTTTCCTGTCCTGCAGTAAAAGTAAACACGGCTTCAATCACATGAAGTCCTGCGGCCTTTGCCTGAGAAGCACCAAAGGTATATCTGTTTCTTGCCTGGCTTTCTCCTGCAAATGCCTTTATCAGATTTGTTTTTGTTTCACTCATATTAAAACTTACTGACATTTTCTTCCCTCCTGCTTTTGTTGTCGCAGGTAGTATCTTACAAATTTGCACTTTTTATGCTTTCTCTTTCAAAAATAGCGGCAAATTTACGGTTTTCAAAAAGCTGTGATGTGTGTATAATGAATACCGAAAAGGAGATCTATTATGGATGCAGTAAATTTTTACAACACTCTGGATCAGCTTTTTGCGGAAAAAAAGACACAGGAAGCTGAAAGCTATATGAAAAACACTTTGCAGCAGGCAGAAGCCCAATCTGATTTACAGTCAGTGGTTACAGTCTGCAACGAGCTGGGCGGTTACTACCGATACACTTCCCGTTATGAACAGGCAGTCTGCCTCTATGACAGAGCCCTTGCCATTATCGAAGAACTGGGGCAGAAAGGCACTCCTGCCTGTGGAACGACTCTCATCAATTATGCCACAACCTGCAATATGATGGGAGAACTGAACAAGGCTCTGACCCTTTACGGACAGGCTGCCGATATCTTTAGCGGGCCTCAGTTTGCCGCCGACTTCAACCTGGCAACACTGTACAACAACATGAGTTCCGTATGCCAGAATCTGGGCGAATATGCTGATGCGGAGGACTATCTGAAAAAAGCGCTTCACATTCTGGAAAATCTCTCGGAAAGTGAAATAGAAACGGCGATTACCTATACGAATTTAGCAGTGCTTTACATGGAGGAGAACAGGCTGGATGAGGCGGAAACTCATCTGAAAAAAGCGCTGGATATTTTCATAACAGAAAGCGGTGACAGAGATGTTCACTATGCCGCTGCCATAAGCGCTCTGGGTGAGCTCCACTTTATGCGAGGAGATTATACTTCTGCAGCCTCAGATTTTGAAAAGGCACTGGCACTCAACATCAGAGACTACGGCGAAAATACCGATACCAGCCGAACTCTGGCGGCCAATCTGCAGCTCTGTCGTGAAAAGCTGAAGGGAGAAACCCTATGATGCAGGGACTTGCTGTCTGTCAGGAATACTATGAGAAATTTGGACAGAATGTCATAGAAGAGGTTCTTTGCCGGTTTCCGCAGATAAAAATCGCCGCCGGTCTTGCCGGTGAAGGTTCTCAGTGTCTGGGTTTTGACGATGAACTTTCCCGCGATCATGACTTTGCACCCGGATTCTGTATCTGGCTTTCCGATGAAGACTATAAAGTTGCAGGTCCTCAGCTTCAAAGAGCTTATGATAATCTGCCTCCTTCCTACCTGGGTATGAGCCGTAATACCATAATTGCACAGGGGAGACTGGGAGTCATGTCCATCCGAAGTTTTTACAGTCAGTTTACAGGCTGTACAGGCACCGCTCAGCTTCCGGGCCTTCCCCAGACTAATCTGGAATGGTTTATGGCGCCGGAACACGCACTGGCCTCTGCAACAAACGGCAGGATTTTCAGAGATGATTCCGGCATATTTTCTCAGGTAAGAAAGCATCTGCTGGCCTTCTATCCGGAAGATATTCTCCGCAAAAAAATAGCAGCAAGAGCTGCAGTTCTGTCACAGGCAGGACAGTACAATCTGCTTCGCGTCATCAGAAGGGGTGATCAGACTGCGGCACTTCTTTCTGCAGCACGGTTTACTGAGGCTGCACTTTCTATGATTCATCTTCTGAACAGACGCTATACCCCTTTCTATAAATGGGCGTACCGAAGTGCCTCCGATCTTCCTCTGCTGTCAGACTGTGCGGAAAAACTCCGGGAACTGTCTTCCTGTTTTTCTTTTTCTGCAGCAGAAAAGAGACAGGCAGCATGGGATAAGGCTTTTTCTTTTACAGAAGAAATCTGTGGTTCCGTTGCAGAGGAACTTCGCAGACAGAACTTCTCTGCCGTACAAAGTGATTTTCTGCAGGATCACCTTACTGATATTATGAGCGGCATCAGAGATCCGCAGATAAAATCCATGCATCCTATGGCCGATTTTAATCAGTAAAGACTGCCCCCGAAATCACAGTAAATCTATAAGGAGGAAGAATATGAACAAACAGCAGATAGAAGAAATCATAAAAACAGAGTGGGATATGTTTCAGGAGGTTCACAATATCGGCGGCAGAGCAAGCTGTCAGGATGATCCGGAAACTTTCTGGATCATGCGCCGGAGTCAGTATCAGAACTGGACGGAAGCAATGACAGACTGCTGGCTGGATTATCTGAAAAGCTGCCGCATGGAAGGCAGAAATCTTGTAACAGAAAAATATGCCCGCATGATGGAATACACAGACACCCAATACTATGATAAGTATCTGGCACCGGCCCTGCCTGCCGTTTCTCCGGCGGTTTACCGGACTGTCAATGAAATCGTATCTCAGCTTGTTGTCTGGGAACAGGATTTCGCAAAGTGTTATCCGAAACTGGCGGCAAGAAGCCGCCCGGTCACCGCAGAAGGTGATGCAGGCGGATTTACTTCCATGGAAACCTATGCGCGGGGAGAACTTCTCACCTATCCTCCACGCCTGCTGCAGCTTTATGCCGACTACGTAAAGGAACTTGCCGCAGAAGGTAAATCGCTTTCAGTTATGATTGAAGACACCATGGTCAGACTCTATGGCTACTCCGGTATTGAGGAAACAGAAAATTCACTTTAGAAGAAACTTTGTATACCCGGTTAGATGATATATCGGGATCATTGCATTCAGATACCGCTGTTTATCAAAAATTCTCCTGCGGAAGAAAGCTGTTATCAATCCCCTATGTTCTGACAATGTAAAAAGACTGTTCTTTTATCAATGTGACAGTCTTTTTAGTTTCCATATATCAGTTTTCCGGGAAATACAGACTGATGTACAGTCTCCCGTCTCTGTAAGAGGCATTGATGGCACCTCCCATACGCTCAGTCAGAAGCTTTGCGATGGAAAGACCCAGACCGGTGGAATTTCTGGCTGTTTCTACGGTATAAAACCGGTCAAAGAGTCTGGCCGCCGTTACAGAATCCATTGCCTGCGCCCTGTTGGAAAATGTCACCTCTCCCTGTCCGGACAGAATTACCTTCAAATCCCCGTCACTGTATTTCAGAGCATTACTCACAATATTACTGAAAATCCGCTGCAGGGCACTGACATCCAATCTTCTGACCACAGGACTTTCTGTCATATGAATCTCCGGTGAAATTCCTCTCTGTTCCATTGCTCCCAGAAAGGAAATCAAAACATCTTCCAGAACCCCTTTTACATTTACTTCGACCTGCTGCAGCTCTCTGACAGAAGAAACCACAGAGTACCGAAAGAGTTCTTCCGTAAGCTGTTTCATGGCCTCTGTTCTGTTTTCAATCTGCTGTACATATCGGACTGCGTTCTTCGGCAGTTCTTCTCTCTTTATCAACTCCAGATACCCACAGATGGATGTCAGCGGAGTACGAAGATCATGAGAAATATTGGTAATCGCTTCTTTCAGTTCCAGATCTCCCTGCAGATAAAGATGACGCTGACTGCGAAGACTGCGAAGCTGCCGGTTGATACTGTCTGCCAGATTTCTCATGGCTCTGTCCTGATGTGAGATTCCAATGAGTGTGTTGGTGTCCTCAGCAAGACGCCTGCTGAATTCTTCCTCAATTTCCCTTACGGTCTTTCGCATCAGGTAAATCTTTATCATCAGGCAGAATACAATCAGTATCAGGATTACAACAGCGGTCTGCAGCAAAGTCTCCATAAATCACAACTCCTATCTGATATCTTTTTTCCTGAAAAAGAACACGCCTGCCGCACTGACTGCGATTACAATGATTCCCGAATAGAAAGCCAGTCTCTGCGGATTCTCACTTTCCATAGAAGCACACTGCAGAACCTGTCCTCCCGGCAGAAAGTCAAACAGAAATTCATAGACCTTTCGCTCAGTTCCTTTCAGGTAACGAGGATTTTCCACCTCCATTGCCACAGGTGAAGAAGATTCATCTGCAGTATAAGAATAGACGGTCTGTACCGGTGGCGCATCCAACCGCTGAGCCATATACGTACCTGCTGCAAGAAACAGCACTATCAGCAGCAGACAGCTCACCGAAGATACTGTTTTGCTGTGGCACAGCATAGCAATCAGTGTGAAAATTGATGCAAATGCCATTCCTAAAAGCAGGGCATCCAAGGTGTATAACAGAACGGTTTTCATTGCCACATCAAAAAAACCAAGAAGCGGAATTCCCACACAGAGACAGGGAATGAAAAATGCCGCATACATTATCAGCACCGCCATACAGCAGCACACCAGTATCGCCGCATAGATCCCGAAACGTGTCTGCCCTGCAATAATCTTGTTTCGGATTGTCCCGTCGCTGTATTCTGTACCGATAAAAAGCCCGCACAGAATTGCTGCCAGAAAACCGATAAAAATTACACAGACAAAGAAAGCTGTTTCCAGCGTGTTGGTATATCCTTCTTCTTTCATAGCCACATAGCGTCCTATAGGGAAAACTACGCCCATTGCAGCCATGAAAAGCAGAGTTGCCCAGAAACATTTATCTTTTCTGAGTCTCAGAAAGTTTGCCGCAAGCACCCTATTCATCTCTTCCACCTCCAATCAGAGTCAGAAAATAGCTTTCCAGACTCTCATCCTGTTCTTCCATAGAGATAATTTTGCAGTTTTCTTTCTGCAGCGCCATAGCGAGATCTGAGACATTGAGCCTTGCAAAGATATCAGCCTCATTATCAGAGATGATGTTGTACTGAATCTCCATGCCGTCCAGAACTCCGGCCAAAGCAGAAACATGAGTCACTTGAATGCGGACACATTTGCGACATGCGTTCTCCAGTTCTTCAGCACTGATTTCACGTACCATACGGCCTCTGTCAATAAAACCGTAATGGGTTGCCAGTCTGGACAGCTCATCAAGGATATGGCTGGAAATGAGAATGGTAATCCGGTTCTGACGGTTCAGTCTCAGTATCAGTTCTCGAATCTCAATGATTCCCTGAGGGTCCATGCCATTGATAGGTTCATCCAGAATGAGAAAATCAGGGTCTCCTGCAAGCGCCACGGCAATTCCCAGCCTCTGCCTCATTCCCAGAGAAAAATTTTTAGCCTTTTTCTTCCCTGTATTTTCCAGTCCCGTCAGCTGCAGAAGTTCTCTGATACCGTCATAGGAAGGAAGACCCAGTATGCGATACTGCTGTCTCAAATTATCTTCTGCCGTCAGATCCCCATAGACAGCTGGTGTTTCCACAACTGCCCCCATGCGCCGTCTGACATTTAGAATCTCTCTGTTGTCACTGGAAAAACCATAAAGACTGTATGTTCCGCTGTCCGGCATCTGCAATCCGCAGATAATACGCAACGCAGTTGTCTTGCCTGCTCCGTTTCTGCCTACAAAGCCGTAGATAGCTCCCTTCGGAACGTGCATGGATAAACCGTCCAGTGCCTTAAAACCTCTGTAGGATTTTGACAGGCTGTTCGTAGTTAAAGCAAATTCCATATGTCAAATACCTCCTTTTCCTTCATACTTTCACTTTGAAAAGCATGTTCAGTCTAAAGGAAAAAAGTTAAGACTGGGGTAAAGAAAAGAGTAAAGATTT
>CASEOD010000066.1 GCA_949289445.1 uncultured Eubacteriales bacterium | reverse complement strand
TAAAGAAGTGATTGAGCTGTCGGGATTATCAAGGAGAACCCTTCAGTATTACGATGATACGGGGCTTATGGATAACAGAAGAACAGCGGAAAACTACAGACTTTACGGAGACGAAGACATGCAGCGGCTATGGGAAATAATCCTGTATAAAGAGATGGGGTTTCAGCTGGATGAGATCAGAAAACTTCTGAACTCAGAAGAACGTGACATAAATGATCTGCTGAAGTCTAAAGTGGCTTCTATTGAACAGGAAATATCAGATCTTCAGAGGATTCTTGATTTCATTGAAAAGGTTATTGGTTATGGACTGCCGGATATGAATACTGAAGGCTTTGAAGCTGACGGCATGACACTGGCAGAGATGGCAGGGATTCTGTCTGAAAGACTATAAGATGGTAATTTCGGTATTGCTGTCACGTATACGTGATAGCCTAAAATCTGAGTAGATGAGAAAAAGCTGGCTCTGCATGAAACCATGCAGGAAGAGATGAATTGAGCGAGGAGAAAAAGCACATGAAAAAGGTAATTGCATTAATACTTGCAGCAGTAATGATCTGCAGCATGACTGCCTGCGGAGGGGAGACTGTTTCAAACGGAGAGAAAAAGGTATCTGTAAATACTATTGAAGAGCTGGAGGGGATTGTTGAAAAGGATGTAACTGATACTGTAGATGGCCTGAGAGCTGAATATGACCAGCTTGCGGCAGAGATTGACACATATGATAAATATGTTGATAACATTGAAAGAGTTAATGAGTTCTATACCAGAATCAGTGAAGAAAACAGGGCCATCTGCATCAGGATGAGGGAATACAGTATCACCTATACGGAGCTTGTTCTTAAATCCGGTGATTCAAACAGTGACAAGTACGATGCCATCGGAGATCTTTACGACTGCATCTATGATGACGCATGCGGTGATATCTATGACGGTATCTATGATGACCTTATGGGGGATATGTATGATACAGTTTATGATGGAGTTGTAAGCGACGGCTACAATCATGCACCATACAAAGAGTGGTCGGACATGTCATCTGATGCATATGAAATCTGGTCTGACAGTCTTTCTGATATATATGACGAATGGTCAGATGCACTTTCAGACATTTATGATTTCTGGTCTGATGTGAGCGGTGATTTGTGGGACGGTGATACTGATAAGGTTAATGAGGAGATAACAAAATTCAGGGAGGACATTGATAAACTTAAAGAAGAAAAGTAAAACATATTGAGATTACATGGGACTATGGAAACAGACCACAGTCCCTTTTCTATTGCGCGAAACAAGGAAAGGAGGAATCTGATGGCAGATATAAAGACTCGAAAGGTGGACAGGACAAGTATAAAGAAGATTGACCGCTCCATCGCAGCATCTCATAGAATCAGAGATGCTTCATCGGAAATAAAGCAGGCTGGAAAAGCAGGTGAGCAAAACTGCGGGGATAGTGTTGATGAGTATACTGCAGAAAAATTACAGGAAGGAATACAGAGAGGCAGGTTTGCTGCAGGAAGGGCAGCTGCCAAAACCGGCGCTGTATCCGTAAAAACCGCTCAAAAAGCAATGAGGCAGCGGGCTATAATAGAGAAAAACAGGAAACAGATATATTCCGCACCGGCAGACTTAAATCCCGGAGAAAATGCTGTGCCGGGATCAGGCTTAGCCGCAAAGAGAAGGCAGAAGATCAAAGCAAAGGAAAAAGTGCAGGCTGCAGAAAAGAGCAGGCAGGCGATGATGAATTCTTACAGGAGAAACGGAAAGTTCATCCGCAGGACGGAGAACATAACAAGAAGAGCTGCGGGAGCAGCTGTCAGTTCAGCCCGCTCACTTATGGCAGGTGCCAGAGCTCTTATAGCCACTCTTACTGCCGGGGGAGGAATAGCAATAGCAGTGGTGACATGCTGCGTCATATTCGGCGCAGCCTTTTATTTTTTCGGAGATGACAGTTCGGAAAGCTATATTCCTGTAAGCCCTGAGGTTGAAGCATATTCACCTGTAATACAGAAGTACTGCAGGGAATACGGAATACCGCAATTCGCAGAGCTTGTTAAAGCTGTAATGATGCAGG
>CASEOD010000065.1 GCA_949289445.1 uncultured Eubacteriales bacterium | reverse complement strand
ATTTGAAAGAAGAAAAAGGATAGAAATCTCACTGGGTGAAAAATTCTCTTCCGCAAACTTTTCACTGAGTCCGGCTGCATATACTCTGCGAATCTGAGAAAAATACGCCAGCATAGTCTCAACATTCTTTTTCATAAAAGATCCTCCCGATAAAAGTTTACAAGTAAACTATTTCAGTATAGACTTTCTTCAGAAAAAAGTCAATAGTACAGCCTTTTTTCTCGGCGGCCCGATTTTTCTTCCTTTTTTTCAGACTGTGAAAATACGATTTACGGTTTAAGGCACGATAAAAGGAGCTGTTGCCGGCAGCAGCTCCTCAGATTCGCATAAATCTCCGGTTCTTATCACAGGTTCAGTTCCATAGAAATATCCGAAAGGTCAAAGTGATTTTTTTCATAATCCACATACTGAAACCCCAGTCTTTCATACAGATGTCTGGCAGCTGCAAGCTTGTGGTTGGTACAGAGCACAGCTTTTTTCTTGCCTTTGCTGCGGATGTCCTCTATGGCCGCTTCCATCAGCTTCCGGCCTGCGCCCTTTCCCCGGGCAGATTCTGCCACACCCAGCTTCAGAATTTCACATGCTTCACCCTGATCTTCCACCATGACCATACCGATAATCCGGCCATCGTCTTCCTGAGCCAGAAAAACCTCTCCGCCTTCTTCTATCATTCTGTCCGGATTGGATACCATCTCGATATCCACGTCCTCCAACAGTTCATACCGATTCAGCCATTCCATGGAAATCTGCAGCAGCGCATCTTTGTATTCGCGACGGTACCTTATGATCTTCACGGCAATTCTCCTTTTTATAATCACTGCAACTTGTTTCACTGCGTTTTATGTTATCATGCCTGAAACTTATTTTTTCAAATCATCTTTTCCGCAGACAGTATGACTGCGATCTTTTATTCAACTGTACTGTTTTCAGTAATTATGTCGATAGTTTACACCGCTTCTGCTGCTTCGGCGGCTCGTCTTCCTTCCGGAACAACGAAACAGGCAGCCTGAATCTGCTGCTTTCGTCAGATACGACTGCCTGTTATTATTTCAGTCTCTCTTTAACCTTCCTTGCCCACCTTTGCAAACTCTTCTCTGATCGCTTCCAGATGTTTCGGATCTGTCATCAGCTCGATGGCCGTCATGGTAAACCCTTTGACAAAATCCAGCGCGGTATTCAGCGCTTTCTCGCTGCAGGCATGGGCAGCAAACTCTTTGGTATGAGCCACATAATCAGCTTCTCCCTCTTCCTTGCCCATACCGCACATAAGCTGAATGGCCGGACACTGATAGCTCACATCGCCTAAATCCGATGAACCTGGCGTGGTTTCTCTGCCCAGTCTCGGAATCTTATATCCCAGTTTCTCCATCTGCCGGCAGGCAAGTTCTGAAAGAACCATATTGCTGTCTGTGTCCATAAAATCTTCTTCAGCTTTTGTAACTTTTACAGTGGTGCCTGTCCCCAGCGCTGCGCCCTCCGCACAGGCAGTGACCTTTGCAAGAAGTTCTTCCACATAAGCAGCTTTGTTGGCTCTGATATAGAACAGCGCCTTCGTATAATCAGGAATAATGTTTGG